>DAOVDY010000003.1 GCA_030669265.1 Desulfobacteraceae bacterium
CATACATTTTTTCATAGCTCAGATTGGAGCCCTTTTCATCTATGTCAAAACTATAGGCATCTTTCATAATAAATTCCCGTGCTCTCATGATTCCGAATCTCGGCCTAATTTCATCCCTAAACTTCGTCTGGATCTGATACAGGTTAATGGGCAGTTGTTTGTATGAATGGATCTCTCTTCGCGCTAGGTCAGTAATCACCTCCTCGTGGGTCGGGCCCAGACATGACTCTCTTTTGTGTCGATCTTTGAACCTTAAAAGCTCTGGTCCATAATAATCCCATCGCCCGCTTTCCATCCATAAATCACCTGGTTGTACCCCTGGGAGTAAAAGTTCAATAGCACCAGCCCTATCCATCTCTTCCCTCACAATAGTTTCTGTCTTCTTAATGGCAAGCAATCCATAAGGAAGATAGGTATAAATTCCTGCTGTTAGTTTTCTGATCATACCAGCCCTGAGCATTAATTGATGACTTACAATCTCAGCCTCTGCCGGTATCTCTTTAACTGTTGGAATAAAGAATTGTGAATATCGTCTAGATGCCATAATAGAAGATTGATGATGACTATTGATGATTGAAAATCTAAAATATCCAATCGAAAATCGTCAATCGAAAATATTCATTTGTTTATCATCTTTCTGACTTCTTCAGTAAGCACCCTGGCAAGATCCGCCTCTGGAACCTTTTTAATTACTCTGCCCTTCTTAAACAATGTACCATTGCCCTGTCCACCGGCAATACCAATGTCGGCTTCTCTTGCCTCTCCAGGCCCATTTACAACACATCCCATAATAGCTACCTTAATAGGGGTTGTAATATGAGTCAGATTATTTTCAATCTTCTCAACCAATGTCAAAAGATCTATTTTACATCTTCCACATGTAGGGCAGGATATAATTTCCGCTCCCCTCTGCCGGAGACCCAGGGCCTTTAAAATTTCATACGCAACCTTAACCTCATCAACTGGATCATGCGTTAGAGAAACTCTAATTGTATCTCCTATGCCCTCTAATAGCAATAATCCTATTCCTATGGAGCTTTTAACAGTCCCTGATATTAGAGTCCCGGCCTCGGTTACGCCTAAATGTAAAGGATAATCAACCTTCTGGCTCAGAAGCCTATATGCAGATATCGTTTGTAAGACATCTGATGATTTCAGGGAGATCTTAATTAAATGGAAATCTAAATCCTCCAGGAGCTTTACATGACTCATGGCGCTTTCAACCATAGCTTCTGGTGTTGGATGATCATATTTTTTTAGAATAGCCCTGCTAAGAGAGCCAGAGTTGACCCCAATCCTTATAGGGATAGAACAGCTGCGAGCAGCAGCAACAATTTCTTGAATTTTTTTCTTTCCACCAATGTTTCCTGGATTCAATCTTAGCCCATTTGCACCGTTTTCTATAGCTGCCAACGCGAGCCTGTAGTCAAAATGAATATCGGCAATAATCGGAATAGATACCTGAGCTTTTATCTCTTTAAGTGCAGACGCGGCTTCCATGTCTGGCACCGCCAGGCGAACAAGTTCACAGCCAGCACTTGCTAATCGTTCTACCTGTTTTGCCGTAGCAGCTACATCCTGAGTTGGGGTATTGGTCATGGACTGCACCACTACAGGGCTTTCACCACCTACCTTAACCCCGCCTATATTTATTTGTCTGCTAAAACGTCTCTTCATTGTCCGCCCTTTCCACACCCAAACTAACTAAATAGATATTACCCTGTCAAGACGATTTATCCTGATTCCCTAACTTACGATACGAATAAGATGTACCCTGTACAAAAATCTTTATAAAAAATATCTTTCACTTCTCTGTTGATTTCCGGTCAATATAAGATAAGGGAGATATAATGATTTTCTCTTGCACTATATACCTAAATTCTGCTAAATTCATATATTATTGGCAAAATTAATATACAAAAATGTAATGCTTTACTTTTACTGAATGCTGAATGCTTAAAAACGAGACAATAAACTATATATCAAGGAGGAAGGCATGTCTGAAGAGGAAATAGAGGGTCAAGGATTTATTATTAAAGATAAAAGAGCTTTTGATGCTAAGGGAGAGATAAAGGATGAGTCTGAAAAGACTGAGATAAGGAAAGATGAGGGCAAGGAGAAGACCAAGGAGGAGAAGAAGGATTCTGCCCCCTTGCCAGAAATCAATTTTTCCTCCTTTCTTCTATCACTTAGCTCTTCAACGCTCCTTCATCTTGGTGAAATTGCAGATCCGCAGTCTGGAGAAAAAAAGAAAGACTTGGTATTAGCTAAACAATCGATTGATATTATCAACCTCCTCAAAGACAAAACCAAGGGTAACCTTACTCAGGAGGAGGAAAAACTGCTGGAGCACCTTCTCTATGATCTCCGCATGCGTTTTGTTAAAGCAAACGAATAATAATGCTTTCCGCGCTCACAAATAAAAAATCCAACGCCCATCTCACAAATCAAACCGCAATTGAAATCTTGTCCCCGGCCAAGGTAAATATATTCTTAAAGATTACCGGGCAAAGGATTGATGGGTATCACGAGTTGTTGACTGTTTTCGTTCCTGTGGCTCTCTATGATAAGCTAATAATAAGTAAGTCAGAGAAGGGATTAGAGGTTTATTGTAGCGGAAGAGAACTACCTAAAGACCAAAATAATTTAGTTAGTAGAGCGGCTATCTCTTTTTTTGAAAAAACCAGAATCAAGAAAGGTGTAAAAATTATATTAATCAAAAATATACCTATTTCTTCTGGTTTGGGTGGTGGTAGTAGTGATGCGGCAACAACATTGAAAGGATTAAACCAGCTATGGCCAAACGTCCTCTCAAAAGAAGATCTTAAGAAACTTGCCCTTTCTCTTGGTGCAGATGTTCCCTTTTTTCTCCTACAGAAACCAGCTATAGCCAGGGGTATTGGAGAAATACTCCAACCGATAGAAGATTTCCCTTCATTGTGGTATGTTATCGTTAGTCCGAATCTCATGATCTCAACGGCATGGGCCTATGAAAGAACCAAATTAAATTTGACAAATAATAGAAATCAGAATATAATAAAGAGTTTTAAAAAAAATATTTTTAATATCCCAGATTTACTCTTTAATGATCTTGAAAGGGTTACTCTTGTAAAGCATCCTTTTCTTAGCTCAATCAAGGAATCCTTACTACAGTTAGGTGCCCTCGGTGCATTGATGACGGGCAGTGGACCAAGCATTTTTGGTCTTTTTGATTCAGCTAAAAAGGCTCAAGAAGCTGGAAAGATTCTCGAATCATATGATAAAGGGGATGTATTTGTAGTAAAAGGATTGAGTTAGATATTTACTGTTAGTGGACTCACTACTTTTTTAATGGGGTGTCGTCAAGCGGTAAGACACGGGCCTTTGGAGCCCGCATTCGGAGGTTCGAATCCTCCCACCCCAGCCAAGAATACGAAATTATTGGCATAGTAAAAAAGGGAAACAAAAAATTTATCATGAATGATCTTGCTGATAGTTTGAAGCTGTTTGGTGGTACATCTAATATAAATCTAAGCAAAGAGGTGAGTTATTATTTAAACATCCTTCCTGGGAAAATGCTAAACAAAACCTTTAGCGATGGGGAGATTCGAGTTGAGATCGATGAAAATGTAAGGGGAAGAGACACCTTTATACTTCAGTCCACTAGTAGTCCGGTTAATGATAATCTCATGCAGCTCCTGATAGTTACCGATGCACTCAAAAGGGCATCTGCGAGGAGCATAACAGCTGTAATCCCTTACTATGGGTATGCCAGGCAGGATAGAAAAGTCAAGCCACGGGTTCCTATAAGTGCAAAGCTCGTAGCTGACCTGATAACAGTCGCCGGAGTGAATCGTGTGATCTCAGTTGATCTTCATGCTGGACAGATTCAAGGATACTTCAATATTCCGGTGGATAATCTGTTTGCAGCTCCTGTTATACTGAACTACATTCGGAAGCATTTTAAAAACAATCTATCAATAATCTCTCCCGATGCTGGTGGTGTGGAGAGAGCACGGGCCTTTGCCAAGAGACTTAATGCTTTTTTAGCAATAATAGACAAGAGAAGAGAGGAACCTAATGTTGCAGCGGCCATGCATATAATTGGAGATATAAAAGGAAAAACAGCCGTTATTCTTGATGACATGATTGATACAGGTGGAACACTGGTCCAGGCTGCTCAGGTATTAACCCAAAATGGGGCAGAACATGTTTACGCCTGCTGTGTTCATCCAGTTCTCTCTGGTAATGCGATAAAAAGGATAGAGGAATCGACTATCGAGTCACTGGTAGTAACAAATACAATTCCGTTAAATAAAAAGGCATCTGAGTGCTCCAAAATCAAGGTTGTTTCTGTGTCGGAAATTTTGGGTGAGGCCATAAAGCGGGTATACTATTCGAGATCTGTGAGTTCACTATTTGTATAATCGTGAGTTAGTACATTTTAGATATTGCATTCTGCCCTCACCGTCCCGAAACCGGGACGGGATCGGGAGATGTGAAATGCTTGAATCAGGTAATTAAATCTATAGGGCACTGCGCACTCAGATCAGCATAGTAAGCTTATAAGCCAGGCCTGACGATACCTGCCCGCCGCCTGGCAGGCGGGTCTGGGATAGTGATTATGAATTGAGGAATTGAAGGTTTGTTGCTGATTGTTCGTTGCTGGTTTCTCATTTGAAAAATAACAACGGATAACGGTGAGTGGATAACTTACAACATTTGGAGTTAATGAATGGCTACTATACAATTAGATTCGAAAAAAAGAACCACAATAGGTAAAGGCTCGGCTCGGAAGCTAAGAAGCATGGGCAAGCTTCCTGTTATACTTTATGGTCCAGAGACAGATTCCATCATGCTTTCACTAGATTATAAACAGCTCGAAAAGATTCTTAGGGGAAAATCAGCTGAGAGTATTATATTTGATCTAAGAGTAGACTCTAATGGGAAAAACAATTCTAAAAGAGTCATGATAAAAGAGATACAAAAGGATCCGGTTACAAGGGATTATCTTCATGTTGATTTTTACGAGATATCCATGGAAAAGGAACTAGAGGTTGATATTCCTGTGTATCTCGTAAATACACCAATAGGTGTAACTGAGGGTGGTATTTTAGAGCATACCCGTAGGGAGTTAAAGATCTCGTGTATGCCAAAAAACCTCGTAGACAAAATAGAAATTGATGTGTCTGGCCTTGATATTGGACAGTCGCTTCATATTGAGGATATTTCATTTCCTCCGGGTTTGAAATCAATAGAGGATGGAAATCTCACCATTGCCACAGTGGTTGCTCCTACCATAGAGGAAGAGAAGGTAGAAGAAGAAGAGATAGAAGAAGAAGAGATAGAAGAAGCTGAAAGTGAGGAAATAAAAGGCGAAGAGAAATCCTAAAACCATATATTTGATAATAGGGCTTGGTAATCCAGGCACTGTATACAAAAACAGTAGACATAATCTTGGATTTAAGACCGTTGATCTTTTATGTACTCAATTAGGCCTTCATTTATCTGATCAACGCTTTCAAACCTTAAGCACAAGCACAAATTACCATGATAAAAAGATAATATTGGCATGCCCACAAACGTTAATGAATAGATCAGGTATTGCAGTTAAGTATTTGGTTGAATATTACAGACCAGAGATCAGGAATGTAATGGTTATACATGATGATATTGATTTAGACGTAGGTCGCATAAAGATTGCATGTGGAGGAGGGGCAGGAGGTCATCATGGGATAGAGTCTGTAACTTATCACCTTAGAACAAATGGGTTCAGCAGGACTAAGATTGGAATAGGTCGACCCAGGTATAATGAAGCAATTGAGGGTTTTGTTTTGAATCCTTTTTATGATGATCAACAAACAACAATCAAAGAAGTATTGCATTTAGCAGCGAAGGCCATCGAATCATTTGTTTTATATGGAGTAGAGGCGGCAATGAATACGTTCAATTCTTTGACAACCAGGAGTAGGAGGTAGAAAGATAATGCAGAGTTTAACTGTGTATGCACCTTATTTAGGAATTTTTGGCCTTATAATCGCCTATCTAGTATTTCTTTATGTCAAAAAACAACCTAATGGAAGTGAGCTTATGAAGGATCTGGAAGGCATGATCCATTCCGGTGCTATGGCCTTTTTAAAGAAAGAATATTCAGTCCTGCTGGTTTTTATAGCTATAGTTTTCTTGTTACTTGGTTTTGGTATATCCTGGAGAACGGCTATTGCCTTTGTGACCGGAGCATTCTGTTCTATGTTAGCCGGATTTTCAGGAATGAGTGCTGCTACCAAAGGTAATTCTCGAACAGCGGATGCAGCTAATAAATATGGTCAGGCTAAGGCCCTTAACGTATCTTACTTTTCCGGCTCAGTAATGGGCATTTCTGTCGCCAGTCTCGGTCTCCTTGGACTTGGTTTCTGGTTCTGGTATTATGGTGGTGACCCGGAAACAGCACAATATATTAATGGGTTTGCTATGGGAGCAAGCTCAATTGCCCTATTTGCCAGAGTTGGCGGTGGTGTATTTACAAAGGCTGCGGATGTAGGGGCTGATCTGGTAGGAAAGGTGGAGGCTGGTATCCCTGAGGATGACCCACGAAATCCCGGAGTTATCGCGGATAATGTGGGTGATAATGTGGGTGATATCGCAGGGATGGGGGCGGATATATTTGAATCCTATGTTGGCTCTGTAATTGCTACCATCGCAATTGCAGCCACATTATCTATTACGCCTGAGTTTCTTAATCAATTTCCTGTCCTGAAGGGTTTAGACGTGGTAGCCATAAAGTTAAAGTACATGGCAATGCCCATCCTTGTTGTAATGGCAGGATTACTGAGTTCATTTGTGGGTGTATTTTCCATCAAGCTTTTTCAGAAAGGAAATCCAGCCACTGCCCTTAGGTCTACAACCTTTGTGGCAGGCGCTGTTTTCGTAATCTTGACCGCTATCATTGTAAATTCTATCGGCATGCCATGGGGAGCATTCTGGGCTATCTTTTCCGGTCTTCTCTGCGGTATTGCCATCGGCCTTCTGGCAGAGTACTACACCTCGGGTCCACCCATCAGACGTATTGCAGGTCAATCAGCTACTGGCCCTGCGACCGTGATCATTGCTGGTTTAGCTGTGGGCATGCAGTCCACCTATCTCCCAATACTTGGTATCTGTGCTGCCACATTTGTTGGATTTAAGGTCGCAGGGATATACGGTATCGGTCTTTCTGCCGTGGGAATGCTGGCAACTGTAGGTGCCACTATGACCGTAGATGCGTATGGGCCAATAGCAGACAATGCTGGGGGTATATCAGAAATGTCAGGCCTTGGCCCTGAAACCAGAAAGATCACGGATGGCCTTGATGCTTTAGGTAACACCACTGCTGCAATAGGTAAAGGATTTGCCATTGGCTCTGCAGCCCTGACTGCGCTGGCCCTCTTCGTTGCTTATACCCAGGCTGCGGGTGTTGAAGTAGGAAAGCTAAGCATTATGAATCCTTATGTTGTGATAGGGGTCTTTATAGGTGGTATTGTACCTATGCTTTGCGCAGCAATGACCATGACCTCAGTGGGTAAGGCCGCATTCAGTATAGTGGAAGAAATACGACGTCAGTTCAGGGAAATCCCCGGGCTTCTTGAGGGAAAAGAAGGGGTTAAACCAGATCCGGCAACCTGTGTATCTATTGCAACTGAGTCAGCTCTTAAGAGGATGGTGGGACCAGGTCTGGTTGCTATTCTTACTCCTGTGGCTGTAGGTTTCCTTATGGGGAAGGAGACCCTGGGCGGAATGCTTCTGGGTGCTACGGTCATGGGCGCATTTCTGGCCCTTTTTATGGCCAATGGAGGCGGTGCCTGGGATAACGCCAAAAAATACATAGAATCAGGTCATTTAGGAGGCAAAGGTAGCGATAACC
Organism: Desulfobacteraceae bacterium; assembly: GCA_030669265.1. GTDB lineage: Bacteria > Desulfobacterota > DSM-4660 > Desulfatiglandales > B25-G16 > B33-G16. Next base: position 7,880 of record DAOVDY010000003.1, read on the forward strand.
ATAAGGCTGCTGTAGTTGGTGATACAGTAGGTGACCCATTCAAAGACACATCTGGACCGGCAATGAATATCTTGATCAAATTGATGGCGGTCGTATCCCTTGTAATTGCACCGATACTACCTGTGATTGGTGTATTTTTAAGATAAAAACAGGGTAAACCTCAATGAAGCTGCCTCATTTAGGAGATAAATAGTTTTCCCAATTGAGTATCTAATACTTAAAGCAACAGGAGGTAAGAATGTTTAAGGTAGGAGATTTGGCAGTGTATCCAGCACATGGTGTTGGTGTTATTGAGAGAATTGAGAATAGGGAAATTTCTGGTTGTCAGGAAAACTTTTACATCATGAGAATACTTGAGAACAATATGATTATTATGATTCCATCTTCAAACACTCAAAACGTTGGACTAAGAGAGTTAATAGACCAGACTGAGGTATCAAAGGTTTTCTCTATCCTTAAAAATAGGGATATGTACGTAGATGATAATCAGACCTGGAACAGGCGCTATAGAGATTACATAGATAAGATTAAAAGTGGCTCTGTCTTTGAGGTCGCGGAAGTCTATCGCGATTTAAGTACAATAAAACAGGATAAAGAGCTATCCTTTGGGGAAAGGAAGATGTTAGATACAGCCCGAAGTCTGCTTGTTAAGGAAATCTCCCTCGCCAAAAACATGAAGGAAGAAGATGTGGAAAGAGATATTCAATCAAATCTCTTTGTGCAAACCCAGCAGGATAAAGACTAAGACCTGTGTTAGTAGAAAATTGTGGTAAACAGTGGGGAGAAAACATTTATCTTTAGTCAACCATCAGAAGAAATAGATATAAGGCTTGACAAGTTTCTCTCTGACAATAAGGATGTAGGTTTATCAAGGGCAAGGATTCAGAACCTCATCGCGATCGGCGCAGTAACCGTTAATGGTGCGAGAAAAAAACCTAGTTATCAACCAAAACGTGGCGACAGGATAAAGATCTCATTTTTATCCCAACCAGTCATTTCAGAAGCCCCTGAGAATATAGAGTTTGACCTTCTTTACGAAGATAAATCAATCCTAGTAGTCAATAAACCTCCAGGTCTGGTGGTTCACCCTTCTGCAGGGCATTATACTGGAACGTTAGTCCATGGCCTTCTCTATAAATGCAGGAATCTTTCTTCTTTTGGTCATCCGATAAGGCCAGGGATTGTTCATAGACTTGATAAAGACACCTCAGGGGTGATGGTAGTCGCTAAAAGTGATAGAACTCACGAATTCCTGTCTAATCAATTCAAAAGAAGGGAGGTAAAAAAAAATTATCTGACCCTCGTCCATGGTAATGTTGAAAAAAAGAAGGGGACAATAGATTTAGCTATAAGTAGGCACCCAATAAAAAGAAAAGAGATGAGCGTGTCTCTTTCAAAGGGGAGAGCGGCCATAACAGAGTGGGAGGTCATATCTGTATTTTCTCTTGGTTTTTCACTCTTAAGGATAAGTCTCCATACTGGTAGAACGCACCAAATACGAGTTCATATGGCATATATGGGTTACCCAGTGGTAGGGGACGTTGTATATGGATATGGGAAAAAATGGTGGAATCAAAAATCTTTGACAATGAAAAAAACACTTACTTTAGTAAAAAGGCAGATGCTCCATGCAGAAATATTAGGGTTTGTTCATCCTGATTCATTACAATACGTAGAATTTGAGGCCCCTCTTCCAACAGATATGGATTGTCTTTTAAAATGGCTCAATAAGAATCAAATGGCATAAATGCTAATAACGTGTAAAATCCCTTGACATAGAGGTATTAGAGATATATTATTATAGATAATATGTAATACATCCACAAGAAATGCATTCCTCGCTAAATTAAGCTATTAAATTTTTCATCAATTAAGGTCCGCTTATAATCAGCGCTTACAAATAATTTTTCGGAATACAAGGGTATAGTAAAGTACCTCACGTAAGGCTAAAGCTATATCTCTCTTTTTTCTAAGAGGGTTAAAAAAGTAAATAAATTTATTATACAGATTTATGAGGTATAGAAAGAGATGAACTTAGTTGAGCTTAAAGGTAAAAATATAAGTGAACTGATAGATGTAGCGAAAACATTCAAAATTGATGGTGCTACTGGTATGCGAAAACAGGATCTCATTTTCTCTATTTTGCAGGCCCGGACAGAACAAAATGGTGTTATCTATGGAGAAGGAGTGTTGGAGATTTTACCAGATGGCTTTGGTTTTCTCCGTTCACCCGATTCTAACTATCTTCCAGGTCCTGATGATATGTATGTTTCACCATCCCAGATTAGACGATTTGCCTTAAAGACAGGAGATACTGTTTCAGGCCAGATAAGGCCGCCAAAGGATGGGGAAAGATACTTTGCTTTGCTAAAGGTTGAGAATATCAACTATGAAGATACAGAAGCAGTTGCAGACAAGATACTTTTTGATAATATGACTCCTCTTTATCCCACAGAGCGGATTCAATTAGAAACAAATTCTAATAATCTTTCAATGAGGATTATGGATCTGATGACACCAATAGGGAAAGGACAAAGAGGATTGATCGTCTCTCCACCGAGAACGGGAAAGACAATGCTTCTAAAAGATATTGCTAACGCTGTGACCAAAAATGATAGGGACATACATAAAATAGTCCTTTTAATTGATGAGAGGCCCGAAGAAGTTACTGATATGGCCCGCTCTGTGGAAGCTGAGGTTATTAGTTCTACATTTGATGAACCTCCACAACGCCATGTGCAAGTAGCTGAGATGGTTTTAGAAAAATCCAAAAGATTAATTGAGCATAAAAAAGATGTTCTTATACTCTTAGACAGTATCACTCGACTTGCCCGGGCATACAACACCGTTGTTCCGCCGAGTGGAAAAATTTTGTCTGGAGGCGTTGATTCAAATGCTCTTCATCGGCCCAAGAGGTTTTTTGGGGCTGCCAGGAACCTTGAAGAGGGAGGAAGCCTAACAATAATTGCCACTGCGCTTATCGATACAGGAAGCAGAATGGATGAGGTGATTTTTGAAGAGTTCAAAGGTACTGGTAACATGGAAGTCAATCTTGATAGAAAATTGAGCGACAGGCGAATATTCCCCGCCCTTGACATCAATCGTTCAGGAACAAGAAAGGAGGAACTTTTAATTGAGCAAGAAGATCTTAATCGAATCTGGATCCTACGTAAAGTCCTCGCGCCTCTTGCTACGGTTGATAGCATGGAATTCCTAATAGAGAAAATAAAAGGAACGAAAAACAATAAAGAGTTTTTGGCTTCAATGAATCAATAATGTTTGTTTTTATGTTTGTCGAGTGTGTTAGCTTAACTTTAGGCACGTATTACGTTTAATTTTAATACATGGAGACCAGCAGTATGAAAAAAGATATTCATCCATCCTTTCAAAAGGCAATTGTCCATTGTGCCTGCGGTAACGAATTTGAAACCTTTTCTACTGCTAAAGAGATTAAGGTGGAGATATGCTCTCAATGTCATCCTCTCTTTACTGGCCAACAAAAAATTGTCAACACTAAGGGGCGTGTTGAAAAATTCAGACGTAAGTATCAGAAAATTGGAGAAAACAACATAAGTAGTAAAAAGAAAAAATAAGAGAATAATTAATTATGTTCTCCCAAATTGAAGAGGCAGAAAGACGGCTTAGCACTTTGGAGTACGAATTGAGTAAGCAGGAGGTTATTCAGCAACAAAGTCTCTATCAGAAATATTTAAAAGAGCATGTTAGTCTTCAACCTATCGTGGATGCCTTCCGTAAGTATAAGGTAACAAAAGAAAAAATTGAAGATACCAAAAGCCTTCTTAATGATCCTGACAGAGAGTTAAGGGAACTTGCTCGAAAAGAGATAGACAGCTTGAGTGCTTCCTTAGCGAAATTGGAACGTGAAATAGGGCTTTTGCTCCTTCCTGAAGACCCAAGAGATGAAAAAAACAGTATCCTTGAAATAAGGGCTGGCACTGGCGGAGAAGAGGCAGCCCTATTTGTTGCAGATCTGTTTAGGATGTATGGCTATTATATAGAGAGCAAAGGCTGGAAAATGGATGTCCTGAGCCAAAGTTCTACGGGTTTAGGTGGTTTCAAGGAACTCATTGTATTGGTAGAGGGGCAAAGAGTATATAGTGGGCTTAAATATGAGAGTGGTGTTCACAGAGTCCAGAGAATACCAGAGACAGAGTCAAAGGGCCGAATACATACGTCAGCCGTTACTGTAGCCGTGCTACCTGAGGCGGAAGAGGTCGATGTATCAATCGACCCAGCTGATCTCAGGATCGATGTATATAGATCCTCAGGTCCAGGAGGTCAGAGTGTTAACACTACAGATTCAGCTGTGAGAATCACACATATTCCTACTGGATCTGTGGTCTCTTGCCAGGATGAAAAATCCCAGCACAAAAACAAGGCAAAAGCCCTGAAGGTTCTCAGATCTCGATTGCTGGATATTCAACAGGCAGAACAGCGATCAAAAATATCTGAGGAGCGCAAACATATGGTGGGTTCAGGTGATAGAAGTGAACGCATCAGAACTTATAATTTCCCTCAGGGGAGAGTGACCGACCATAGAATAGGGTTAACGATCTATAGACTTGAGGAGATTCTGCACGGTGAACTTGATCTCATCTTACATCCGCTCCTAGCTCATTTTAAGGCTGAGTCCGAGAAGGGTCAAGCAGAACAACTCATATGACTCAAAAAAAATGGGCTATCCAGGAAATCTTGACTGCAGCCACAGAGTTTCTCAGAGATAAAGGGATAGAGAGCCCTCGTCTTTGTGCCGAGGTCTTGCTGTCCCACCAACTAAAGAAAAGCAGAGTTGGGCTCTATCTTGAATTTGATCAGACATTAAGTCCTTTAGAGATAGCTGGTTATCGCTCCCTTATTAGAAAACGCTTAAAAAGAGAACCTCTCCAATATATTACAGGGCATCAGGAATTTTGGTCCCTTGACTTCTTAGTGAGCCCGGCGGTTTTGATTCCAAGACCAGAAACGGAACTTCTCGTTGAAGAAGCACTTAAGCTTAAAGAGGGAGGTCTTTTGTCAGATAGTTACCAACAAAAAATATTAGATTTAGGTACTGGATCCGGGGCAATAGCAATATCTCTGGCAAAAGAAATTGAAAATGCTACTATATGGGCAAGCGATATCTCTTTTGAGGCCCTAGCTTTGGCCAGAGATAACGCTAAACATCATCACCTTAATAGTAGAATAAAATTCTCCCAAGGTGATCTCTGGCAGCCCTTCTCTAACTCATCTATTACCTTTGATATGATCATATCTAACCCCCCTTATATCCCTTCTGAGGCGTTTAATACACTGCCCCCAGAGGTGCGTTATTATGAGCCTCGAGTTGCTCTTG
>DAOVDY010000033.1 GCA_030669265.1 Desulfobacteraceae bacterium
AGCGATTATTTCATAGCCATCTTTTTTTATAGGTGCCTTGTGTTGTATATTTTGAGACATATATCCCTTCGTATTTGGGCCTCGGTTCTATTGGGGGGGCTCATGAGCCTTTGGATTTTGCCGGCATTTCATTCTCACATAGGGCTCAACTGGTCTCTTGTGCCAGCATTGGGGATCATGATAGTGGTTTTTGTGGCCATTGGCTGGTTTTCAAACCGGTTAGGCCTTAGTGCTGTTGAGCGCTTGATCAAGGAAGCTACTACCTGGGAAAGGGTCGGTGCATTCCGTGGAGCTGAAGATGCCTTTAAAAAAGCTACTGCTGTTTTGGACAGTTTCCTTCTATCGCCTCTTGTGAAAAGGAAAGAATCTGCCAAACTTGCCGCTCGTCTCGCTCGCTTCTATCTTGCACGTGCCGATAAAAACCATTCCTCCGAAACCTTTATAATCTCTTACCTTCAATCTCACCCCGAAGATGAGGAGGTGGCAGAGAACTGGTTGCAACAAGTTGCAAGCCATGGTGGCCTTAAAACAGAACATTATGAGCTTGCCTTCCGAATAGGAAACGCCCAACCCAAGAACACAACAATTCAGCATTTGCTGGCGCGGTTTTATCTGTCGGAAGGCCGAACTGATTTCCCTGCTCTTCAAATGTACCGACATGTTTTAAGTGAAGGCAGTAATGAAACTGTCGACATTGTTGAGGGTCTTGCAGAACTTTTCCTCAGAGAGGGACGTGCTGATGAATGGGCGCTAAGAATATATCTTCAGGCGTTTAGGCTGAGCAGTGAAAGATATAAACTTTTGAGAGGAATTGCAGCTTGTGTTCACTGGACCCATGAGACAGAACGAACCACACATCTATTGCAACAGGCCCGTAAATTATTAGTGAGCCTTGATGAAATGCAATTGAAAAAACTCCGGGCAGGCTTTAATCCTCCAGGTTTGGAACCGGCAGAGCAAAAAATTTCTGCTCAATTAAGGGTTGGAATTATACTATTGAAAGTGCTGAGATGGATAGGGAGCTCCCTTTTCACTCTCATTACATCTGCAGCCTTTGAACTAATAGGCGGCGCAAGGTATTTGATTAACCTCATCAAACGCTCCAGAAGGTCAAAGCTCATCCTTGAGTGGACAATGATCACTGTCCTGGCTATCGGGGTTATAATTTTAATGATCAATACAGTCAGCCATCTTATCAGAACTAAGAGAGCCCTTTATGAAAAGGAGAAGGCCACTGAGATTGTTGTCACCGACCCATTCACTTTACAGGTCGCTGCATACCTAAAACCACAGGATGCTGAAAGATATGTGAAATATCTTAAAACGAAAAAATTGGATGCCTTTTGGATAAAAAGGAGAGGGAAAAGAAAGATTTGGTACCAGGTAAGGGTTTCCCATTTTGCCAACAAGGCATCAGCCAGGGCTTATGGAAAAAATTTAAAAGCACAGGGTATTATTGATGATTTCTACGTTGCCAACTATGAGCGGCCTTAGGTAAACATCGCTATTAACAGACAGTCAAGCAAATCAGAATGTATAATTGTTATCGCGCTATAAAAATTAAAAATAGACATATGAAAATCATATCAAACATTTTTGAGGTTTGATGATGTGCAATAGATATGAGAGTTAATAGGTGTTTTTAGACTTTTCCTCGGTTTTGCAAACTGCCAACTAACACCATGTCTTATTTTGTGTTATAGGGGCCATGTCACTTCTTTTTTTGATTGCAACTCTACGATCTGCTCTGGCGGTAGATTAAAAAGTCCAGACAATTGCTCGGCAGTCGTAGAAGATACGAACTTACGCCTGTCTTTTTTTCCAAACCTAAGATAATTATAATAACCCCAGAAACGGAGTACAGCAAACACTACTAAAATGCTCCAACCCATTTTGGTAAAAAGGTTCAGCAATTGTAAATAGCCTGCTTTCTCAATTACTTCCACATAAAAAAAATGTATTCCCAATAACCACAGGATTATATTCAAAAGTGGGAAAAATAAGTATAGCCACAAAGCCCACACAAGCGTGGTAAAGCTCCACTCGCTAACATTCCTAAGAAAGCTTTTTAACTTTGTATTATTTATGATCTCGATCTCTGGCATATTATCGATAAATGAAATTATGGTTTAGAAATCCCACGATCAGGGCTTTGCCAAACAGCCCTCGTCCCCTTTTTCTTGAGAAGTGCTTTGGGGGCACCTACTAACACGGTCAGAGAGCTGATCATCCAGTACATAAAGGGATACCAGATAACCCAGAATAAGTATCGTACCATTCTCTTTTCATAAATATGGTCCACAAATAGGCTGACCACAAACTGGATTACACACGTGAGGGCAAGAATCGACCCGGCCCATGCTGGAGGTATGGGAGGTGCAAGCCGTACTGGCAAAGTGAGGGTAAAAATTTCTGTTAGAGCCCAAAGGGTAACAAGTGTCCAGAAAGTGTATGCCCAGACTACGCTGAACACATATTCCACGTATATCGGCCATAATCTGCGCTGTCTCCAGTCTTGCCAGATATCTATATGCTTTCTGAGCACCTCTACACCACCCTGGGACCAACGCAAGCGCTGCCTCCAGAGACCCTTGAGTGTTTCAGGCACAAGTATCCAGCAAATAGAACGAGGCTCATAGTGAACATCCCAAAAATGCTTCTCAAGCTTCCAGGTAATATCTATATCTTCCGTGACCATATCTGTGTCTAAGAATCCTACCGACACGAGCGCCTGTCTGCGGAAGGCAGCTATCGCTCCAGACACGGTCAAGACCTTTCCAAGTATCCTCTGTGTCCTTTTTATGAGGCCGATGATAGTAGAATATTCTCCGGTTTGGATCTTGGCGAGGAGAGTTGTTCGATTAAGTACTCGTGGATTTCCAGTAACAGCGCCTGCTCGGGGAAATTTGATAAAATGCCACGCTATCCATTTGAGGGCCTTTGGATCCAAGAGGGCATCGGCATCTATCGTGAGGATTAAATCAGCCCTGGCAATCAGGCAGCCAATGTTCAAAGCAGCTGCCTTGCCTTGGTTTTCCTTTAGATACGCAGCCCGCACCTGTTCATGTTTCTCGGAAAGCTCGTGGATTATAGAAGCTGTCTTGTCTGTGCTGCCATCATCTATGGCAATGATTTCGTATTTCGGGTAATCAAGCTCTAAAAGCTGAACTATTGTATCGTGTATCTGTGCTTCTTCGTTATGGCAGGGGACCAGTACAGAAAAAAACGGAAACTCTTTAATGGCAGGGAGATTATCGGCCCCCCGCTCCAGACGCCAGTAAAATATGAGTGAGCCAATGATCCAGACAAAACTCATCAAAAGGGGATACAGATACACAAAGTCATTAACAAACTGAAAGAATGTGAGCATTGTTGCTTTTATTGAATAAATGGATAGATACGAGTTGACATCTCACGTCTTATCTTTTTTGCCATAGGCTTATCCAACAAGAAATTATCTGGGTAATAGGCAATATGCCTACCCCCTGTGGCGAGAATATCTCGTATCTCTTTAAGAAGGACGCTGTCTTCAATCCAGTTATTTCTCCTCCAATTATATGCCTGCACTTTAAATACTGTCTTTTTTGACCATTCAGGATATTTCTTTGCCTTGTTAACCAGTTCCCTAAGCCACACTAAAGGACGCTTTATTTCCTCCATCTGGGGATACGCCATAATGACTACCTGGTCGTATTCCTGAAGGAAAAGCTCGTAGTTCTGAGCAAACCATATTTCTGATTCAGGATTAGTCAGGACTGGTGCATAAAGATTTCTTGCAAACTTGGCCTCCGGGCGATATTTTCTTACTCCCTCCATTATCTCCTTTGTAAAATTTATCAATGTCTCGGTTTTAAGCTTTGCCCAGTTCATTGCACGCTCAGGATCCCTCCCGAGATTATCAGGCATCACATCTTCTCCGAAAGCGGCTTTATAGGTGGAAACTGCCAGTGGATGATAGTCTTCCGTGTCTGTGAGGTATGCATCATCCTGGAATAAAATGCCATGTATCTGAGAATGGGCTGCCAAATCCTCGTACATAATTCGAACAAGATCTCTAACTGCGGGACTAAAGGGTGTAAGTCTTTTGTACCAGGAGCGACTAGGCCTAACATTGCCCTCATTAAGTTCGGATACCCTCAGGTTTTCATTAAGTTTTTTATCAGGAAGTACGATACTCAATGTTGGCATCCACGCATAGACTATTATGTCTCGTATAATCATCTGGTGAACAGCATGGCTGAAGATATCTGCTTTCACAGGCAAGACCCTGTTGGCGAAATAGACACTTTTTATATTGCCTGAGCCATCTGGATCTGCAAATGCTTGTAGAAACACTGTGTTGACTTTCATGTCCAATAGACGGTCTATTAGTTTGCCAAGTTTTTTGTCGGTCTCTTCATATGAGCTGGGGTCATAAACCAGGTCCAGGTCGATCTGTACAGCCCTTGTCAAGGATTTCTCCTCATAAAGGGTGGCGGTATTTTTGATAAAGCTATTCATTGTCTCATTTAAAATCATATTCCGGTTAATGGCATGAAGGCACTCCACATGGGCCACGCCCTCTTCAAGTGTAAAAGTAAAGAGACAACCGGCTTTGTGTGCCGCTTCTATGCTTATGCGATTAAACATTCCATATGGCCAGACTATAGCACGTGGGGTGACACCAAGTTTCCTTGTAAACAAGCCATTTTGCGCTATGAAATCAGACTCGATCCTGGCCCTGTATTCATCTTCTGTCTCATAGGTTTCTGTGTCAGGGTCAAAGGCGAATACATTCACTGCTGGACCCACATTCCCTTGTGGATTGTATCGAATACCCTTATGCAAGTCATAGGTATGAGAGGCAATTTCGACGAGATCACTTTGAGCAACTTCTCTAATCTGATCCCAGTTCATCAGGGGTTCTGGAAGGCCGTCTGGAGGGTTGTCAATCCAAGAACCGACCACTGCTAATATAGATGGATAGCCAAAAGTTTTGAGAACTGGGAAGACAAATTTGTAGTAAGAAATGTATGCGTCGTCGAAGGTCAGAAGTATGGGGTTATGAGGAAGATCTTTCTTGCCCTCTCTGGCACTCAGGATATCGCCTAAGGACACGGGATGGTACCCGTGGGTTCTCAGGTACTCCATCTGTTCAATAAAGATGTTTTGTGACACACCATAGGAATTACCTGGGTGGGCCTTTATTGGAACATTGTGATAGCAAAACACAAGAAACTCGCCTGGATGCATCCCTTTAGCCAGCATACTGTTTGGTAGGCTGACGATAATACATGTTATAATGATAATAAATAAATTCTTTGCCATCAGAACTGCCACCTAAAGTTTAAATAAAAGCTGAAGCCGTTTACTGATTCACCATCATAAACATTTCGAGCTAACTTAGTGCCCCAAAGCAAAGCTTGTGTGTCAGAAAACTCATGTTCTTGCTCGTAACGGATGGAGGCAACTACATTATTGGAAAATCCGGACTGGTTATAATTGCCCAGAGAGAAAAAAAGGCGGTGCGTAAAAGACCTATTAAGAATACGCCAAACCGTATGCTCGGTCATATGAGTAGCCGAAAGATCCCAATCGCTCTTTGGATTAAAGTATGGCGCATCATCACGGGTATTCCGAGATGCATATAAATTGAGAAAGAGACGCATTTTCCAATCATTTTTCACCCACAAACCCTGCTCATAGCCGAACAAACCCTGATTTCTATCATTGCCATCCGAGAATGTGAGATGAGAAAAAGAAAGGTTATAACTGCGCCACTCGCTTTCTCTGTATGTTATTCCCATACCGAATTTATTAGCTTCAATATCATGAACGCTGGCACGCGCGGGTATATCGATTGTAAAAGAGTCGTAAGAAAAATTCAAGCTCCAGTAATCATCAGGATGAAAATTAATGAGTGAGAAAGATCCAAAATCGTTTCCATTATCATAGTTGAATGAAAACTGCTGCCTTAGATCAAAAGAGCTGTTTAAAATATGATCGATTCCCAGGCCTACACGGCGAAAATGGTTCGACTGATTTTCATACTGGATCTGTTGCCACAAAAGAAAAGTATAGAGTCTAGTGTAGAGGGAAAGGGGCTGGGAAAGGTTGGTTGTAAAGCGTATATCTTGAGTGTCATCATCTTCTCTTGACACAATGACATCTGTAGAGAATTCCCGCATCTCTTCAACTTTAAGTCCTCGAACAAGCCTTTGCACATCTTTGTCTTTGGGGTAGGCAGACAGCAGATTCTTTGCCTCCTCTCTGGCCTGCTCCTTAAATGCAAGCTCATTGAGCCCCATTATCTTTCCTGTTTGGGCCTTAAAAAATTCGGGTTCAAGGGTTTCAATGATCTTAAACTCCTTGAGGGCCTTGCGCGGCCATCCGCGAAAGAGATACACATGAGCAAGGCCATTGCGTAAAGCTGTGTGGGCAGGCGCCTTTTCATGAAGATCCTCGAAGTACCTCTCTGCCTCCCTTAACCTATCTTTACATACAAGAAACCAACCTCTCGCAAGAGCTATATCAAGCTTGGTCCAGTTAGGACGAATGTTTTTGTCTTTACCTATAAATGGCGGTATTTCTTGGTCAAGTTTATCCAGAACCTGTCTGGCCAAGTTCCATTCTCTTATTTCCTGAAGTGTATAGAATTTGACCATTCGACCGTTAAACGAGTGTGGTTGGGTTTTCAACGCCTCATCGCATAGTGCCAAGGCCTTGTAAGGCTGATCCAGGTATAGATATGCCCACGCCACTTCTTCAAGCACCCATGGTGGAAGCGGTATCTCTTCTGTAACCAGCTTCTCGTAAACATCTACCGCTTCATCCATTTGGTTGTCTTTGATGAGTGCGATGATATAATCAGACTTGTACCTTAGACTTTTATTGCTCTCCACTAAGGGGGAAAGAATATTTATGGCTTCCTTAAACTCGCCCCAGCGAATGCGGTCGACTGCCATGTCGCCCATGATGGTGTCATAAATTTCAACGTCCGAGGGAAATTCCCTAAGGGCCTGTTCGAGGGCATAGGAACTGGCTCCCATGTCAGACATGGCCCGCAGTCTCAGTTTGCGGGCAACAGGATTTCCCGGTGATAATTCAAGAATGCGATCATATTCTTGAATAGCTGACCAGAATCTCTTTGCCTTTTCATTGGCAAATGCACGGGCAAATCTGATTTCCAAATTGCCTGGAAAAG
>DAOVDY010000271.1 GCA_030669265.1 Desulfobacteraceae bacterium
TATCTGGGGGTGCAAGGCGAAACATTAATGGAACTATGGTTTGGCCCCCTTTGGCACACCCGGCATATATGTCCATCCACTCGCCTCGATTAAATGCTAATACGGCAAATCTCTCCTGATAGCCAATACCTAAGTCTGATAGCCCATGAGCAACTCTGCAGGCTCTTTCGTTCCATTCCTTAAAGGTATATTCCTTATTTTTATCCTGCCAACCTAATTTATCTGGATAATTGATGGCGTTCATCTTGACAACGGTTCCTGCATGCATCCATTTGCTGGTTGTCATTTTTATCCTCCTTTTCAGTGGTTTTTGAGTTTGTTGGGTCTCTTGGGTTTGTTGTGTTAAATTGCTATGAAAAATATAAACACAATAAACACAATAAACATTAAATAATTGAATTAGCCACTATCTCAGTAATATCCATCACCTTGATCTTTGGTCGTTCTTCTTTGGGAATGACCTTTACCCCTTTCCTGAGGTTATCCTTGCAAGCGGAACAACCAGACACTATTATCTCTGCATCCACCTCCACAGCGTCTTTTACCCTGACCGCTGCCATGTCTGCTGCGAGTTCTGGCTCCAGGGCTATGACACTTCCACCACCTCCGCAGCACCTGGCCATCAAGCGGTTTCTGTTCATCTCAATAAAATCAATATCAGGGATGGCCTTAAGTATTTCCCGGGGCTCATCAAATATTTCAAAAGTCCTGCCCAGGTCACACGGATCATGGTAGGTAACTTTTTTACTGAGATCACCACCCAATTGTATTTTTTTCTCCTCTATTAGTTTTTGAATATAATGAACAGAATGGAAGATTTCAACTCCCAGATCCCCTGCCTCAGGATAGTATTTTCTAAATGTTTTATAACAACCGGCACAGGGGGTTACCAGCTCTTTTGCCCCAGTTGCCTTAATAAGATCGATAAGGTTTCTGGCAGTTTGCTCAAATTTTTCTTGATCTCCCATAAGGTGCAAGGGAAACCCGCAACAGATTTCATCTTTTCCAAGCAATGTGTAATCAACACCAGCGGCATCCATGATCTTAAAGAAGCTTGGAATTATTTTCATATCTAAGTAACTTGAGACACAACCCATAAATAAGAGAGTATCCGCCTTTTTCTTTAGCTCACCTGTTTCTACCTTTTTCTTGATTGGTGGTGGATAGATGGCAATTCTGTCTTCCCTTGTGGCTGCATAGACATTATCTGTATTTAAGATGCTGTCTCTCAGTGCCATAACCGGTTCAGGAGCAAAACCAGAGGCAAAGAGTTTTTCACGGCCTTTTTGAATAATTTGATCTACCTTGATCCGTGCAGGGCAGAAATATGTACAAGCATTACAGGTGGTGCAGGTATAGAATGAGTTTGCCAGTTCCTTGGAGGGCTCAATTTCTCCTGTCATTAAGTTGAATGCAAGAATAGTCCTGCCTCTGGCATTCCTTGACTCGAGTTGAGTAACATCATAGGTAGGACATCCTAAGCGGCAGAAGGCACAGTTTATACATGCAAGGATCTCATTGTCTGCATCATACCCAAAGGAGTTGAGCCCCTCCGGATGTTCCAAAAGTGGCTTGAAGGCAAAGTGGTCATAGATATCATGTTTCTTTTTGTCTAATCCCATCTTGCCTGGATTCAATATGCCATTAGGATCAAGGGCCTTTTTTATTGACCTCATAACCTCCAATGCTGGGCCCAGTTGTTTTTCTATATATGGTGCCCTGGCAAGACCGGTTCCGTGTTCAGCAGTAATGGTTCCTCCCATCTCAAGGGCAATTTCAGCAAGCTCATCAGCAGCCGGTTTGAGCCTGTCCCATTCATCCTGGCTTCGCATATCAGTTACAAAGGTAGTATGGACATTTCCATCTCCTATATGACCAAAGGTAGTAAGCAGCAGGTTGTATTTATCCGCTATCGCCTGTGCTTTTTTAATAGTCTCAGGGATTTTTGTTGGAGGAATGCCAAGATCTTCTGATATCGGAACAAGTCGGTTACCAGGTTTGATTCTTGACAGAGTTGGTACCAGTTTTCCACGTGCTTCCATTATTTCGGCAGCTTTGGCTGGATCATCACTCCAGGTGAAGTCTTCAACATTATATTTCTTGCATATCTCACCAACCTTTTTCATATCCCTGGCTACTATTTCTTTGGCACCATCGCACTCAATGATCAGCATGGCCTCTATCTTGCTCACATCCCTATCTATATGATCTTCAACAATTTTGAGGCTGTATTTATCCAATATTTCACATGCAGTGAGTTGTATACCCGAGGTTATTATATCGGTAACCGCTTTTCCAGCGGCGTCCAGGTCATGGAAGATTGCCAGTGCGAGGGCAGAGTATTCTGGAAGAGGCTGAATTTTTACAGTAATCTCTGTAATTACACCGAGTGTTCCTTCTGAGCTGGCAAAGACATGGTTCAGATCATAGCCCATGGATGATTTAGGAGTTTTATACCCGGTATTAATGATAGTTCCATCAGCCAGAACCACCTTAAAGGATTTTACATAGTCCCTGGCTGTG
>DAOVDY010000103.1 GCA_030669265.1 Desulfobacteraceae bacterium
CACAGGAGGTATCTATTCCAAGTATAATCATATTCAAGTTATAAGTTCATAGTATAGAAATCCCATTTTTTAGACAGGATAGACGGGCCTGCCCTGGCGCGATCTCCTCGGCATATATTGAAACCTCTGTGGTATCTATTGACTCAGACTATATAGCCTAAACATTGCATGCCAGGTCTGGGCCAGGGATGAACGCAGATTGTAAAGATTTTTAATGTTCCTAAGGCGCATAAATATAAAGAGCTAATAGAATAATTATCTGCGGATATCGGCGAAAATCTGCGTCCTAATTTAAATATGATTATACTTGGAATAGATACCTCCTGCGATGACACCTGTGCTGCAATAGTAGAAGATGGAAAAAGATTATTATCTAATGTTATTAACTCCCAAGTTATTGTTCATCACAAGTATGGAGGTGTAGTCCCGGAAATTGCATCAAGAGAACATATTAGAAATATTGTTCCTGTTGTAAGGGAATCCCTAAGGAAAGCTGGACTCAATAATAAAGACATTCAAGGAATCGCAGTTACTGTGGGACCTGGTCTTGCTGGGGCCCTCCTAGTTGGTATTCATTTCGCCAAAGCTTATAGCTATGCTAGCAACACTCCTCTCATCGGAATAAATCATTTAGAGGGTCATATCCTCTCTATTTTCTTAGAAAAAAGAATCCCTCCTTTCCCATTCGTTGCCCTCACTGTTTCAGGTGGCCATACAAACATTTACCATGTCCGTGACTTTGGGGATTATACCGTGTTGGGCCAAACACTGGACGATGCCGCAGGTGAGGCCTTTGATAAGGTCGCAAAACTTCTCGAATTAGGCTACCCCGGAGGCCCTGTAATAGAAAAACTCGCTGCTACAGGCCGCCCCGATTCCATTAATTTTCCAAGGGCCTACCTATCCAAAGAATCCCTTAACTTCAGCTTTAGCGGTCTCAAGACTGCTGTTGCTCTTTATGTTAAAAAATGGCGCGATCACAAAGAAGAAAAAAATAAAATTACAATAGCAGATATCGCTGCATCATTTCAGGCTGCTGTTTTTGATATCCTCACTGATAAGGTAATTACAGCAACAGCGCAAGTTGCGGTAAAATCAGTCATGCTTGCAGGAGGAGTAGCCAGAAACAACAATTTACGTAGTAAACTACAACAAGCGATGAGTAAAAAAGGAATCGGTCTTTATATCCCAAGTCCGCAACTCTGCACAGACAATGGGGCTATGATTGCTGTTGCTGGGTATCACAGGATAATGAAAGGCCAAAGAAATGATCTAACCTTAGATGCACGATCAAGATTTCCATTAGATCAACTCAATACCTAACTGGTATGTCCCTACCTGGTCTGGCAATATATTGCTCCTTAACTACCTTTCTCTTGAATTTCCTTTATTTGCATTCCCGGAGGGGCAAGATTTTTTCTCTTGCAGGATAAGACTTTAAAACTTATTATCTTTCACCTGCTTCATTGCGAGCGACTTTTTCATAGGCCTTGCCCTGATAAATTCCAGATCTTCGGAACAGAACCTCCTATGAATCCTCGCCTGTCTCGAAAGGTCATGCCTGCTCGTGCCTCGCAAAACGACAGGCGGGCGTGGTAAGCAAGCAGGCCCGCCGGACTTATGGCGGGCAGGCAACAAAGATAAGAAACAATAGCAAAGAATGAGAAAAAATGCGTTTTAACCGTCAGTTCCGATTTATATATCTTAGGCTTATTAGGCTCAGAGGTCATCCTCATGAGTTAGCCTTAGGCATGGCCTTTGGTATATTTATGGGTATGACACCAACTATTCCCTTTCACACAATCATTGCTATAGCATTGGCCTTATCCTTTAAGGCAAGTAAGATAACAGCAGCGGTTGGAACCTTGATATGTAATCCTGCAACCATATATTTTATTTACAATTATTGTTATAAAATAGGGTCACTTATCTTTGGATTTGATCATAAAACAAAACTTCTGGGGCCAGTAGTTGAGGCAATTAACCATGGAGAGTTTTTAAATATCATAACGACAATCTTTGGTGGTGGTGGAATGGTAGTCGCAGCCTTTCTCTTGGGAGGCATTGTATTAGGAATTTTATTTGCTGTACCTTCATATGTTATCTTCCTTTATTTTTTTAAGGCCTTTATTTCATGGCACAAATCAAGAAAGTTAATCAAGGCTTGATAGTATCTAAAGCCTTGTTACGTAAATCAGGGATTAGGCCCAGAAAAAGGCTGGGGCAAAACTTTTTAGAAGATCCTGCTGTAATTGAAAAAATTATTGCCCATGCAGGATTTGATAAAAACGATGTGGTTATAGAAATAGGCTCGGGTTTAGGTGCATTAACGATCCCAATTCTCCCCTACATTCATCATTTAGTGGCTACAGAGAAAGACCTGTTATTGATAACTATATTAAAAGAAAGGCTGTCACTGAAAGAAAAAGGAAAGATGACTTTTATTTCCGGGGATGTCCTGAAATTAGATTTTAAAGAGATCTATGATAAATTTAGTAAAAAGATCAGGATAGTAGGCAATCTGCCCTATAACATCTCATCTCCGTTCTTGGAAAAACTTATAATCAATCGGAATTATATCAAAAATGCGATCCTTATGTTTCAATACGAATTTGCACAGCGTTTGACTGCAAAGCCAAAAAATAAAGAATACGGTGCACTTAGTGTTATCAGCCAATACTATGCCAGGATATCTCCCCTTATCAAGATCAAAAGGGATGCCTTTTACCCTAAACCAAAGGTTGATTCTATGGTTTTGGAGATGGATTTTACAAAACCATACTTACATCAAGCGGAAAACGAGGTGAATTTTCGTAAGACTGTCAGGGCCGCATTTAGCTGCCGAAGAAAGACAATCCTTAACTCTCTTGAAAGGGGAATAGTGTTTGCGTCTAGGGAAATGATAGCAAAGGCCTTAACAAAATGCCTCATTGACCCAAAAAGAAGGGCTGAAACCCTCACTATAGATGAATACATACATTTGAGTTCTATCTTAATGTCAGATAAGACAATTCCTTGACACATACTATAGTCAATGATATTTAGCTTTTGAAATGTTCATAGGATTAAAAAGTGCGTCAAAAAAACTATATAGTTGTTGAAGGTCCATTAGGAGTAGGTAAAACCAGCCTTGCTATGCTTCTGGCCGAAAAGATAAATGGCAAAACCATCTTGGAAGAGACTGAAGGAAATCCTTTTCTTGCCAACTTCTATAAAGACCCAATAAAATTTGCATTTCAGACACAACTCTTCTTCATCCTGAGGCGCTTTCAAAAGCAGGAGGAGATAAACCAAATTGATATCTTTAAAAGAGTTGTTATCTCAGACTTTCTTTTCGATAAGGACAGAATCTTTGCAAGGCTTAACCTGGATGACAGAGAATTCAGCTTATATGAGCAGATATTTCACCTATTGAAGGTTAGAACCTTAAAACCGAATCTGGTTATATTTTTACAGGCGAGAACAGATATCTTGAAAGAGAGAATTAAAAAGGGAGACAGGGATTACGAAAAATCAATAAATATAAAATATCTGGATCAAATAAATCAGGCATTCAATGAATTTTTCTTTCATTATACTGAGACTCCACTTTTAGTAATTGATGCCTCAGAAATAGATTTTGTTAATGTACCATCTGATTTCGATAACCTAATTGTAGAAATAGAAAAGATGGAAAAAGGAACAAAGTATTACGTTCCACTTGGATCAAGGCGTTAGGTGAGGTAAGATTGTAATTGTAGATACCTAAAAAATCATGGAAATAATTAAAAAGATAGGCTTGATGCAAGAGTTGTCTGAGAAATGGTCTGGCCATCTTGGGTAAAAAGGACTATCAACAGTTAATTGTCATTAAGTAGATGGTAAGGGATTTAAACATGGACATTGAGATCATTGGTTTCCCGACAGTAAGGGAAAGAGATGGACTTGCCATGAGCAGCAGGAATAATTACCTGAGCCCAGAGGAAAGGTTGTCAGCATTAAGCCTGAAAAAGGGCTTAGATTTAGCCAAAGCCATGGTAGAAGATGGGGAAAAAGATTCTGCCACAATCAAAAACGCAGTAAGAGATTGGCATTGTCTGTAAATGTGGGAAAAGCCAGTCTGATAGATAATAGTATAATATAGTGAGGGCAAATTGAAACGACTCAGAACGAGCCTAAAGAATTATTTCCTTACAGGTCTTCTGGTAATTCTTCCAGTCTTTATAACAGCGTACGTCATCTGGTTTTTAATCAGGGCCATGGATGTAGTACTTAAATATATCCCTGCTAAATACCTGCCAGACACCTACCTCCCCTTTCATGTACCTGGGCTTGGCCTTATTTTAGTTGTTATTATTATCCTTGCTGTTGGTCTTTTATTCAGAAACCTGGCTGGCAGAAAGGTAGTACATTTTTGGGAAAATATGGTAGACAGGATTCCCTTAGTAAGAATCATCTATTCAGGAGTGAAACAGCTCTTAGAGTCCTTTTTTTTACAGAAAAATGATGCCTTTAAAAGGGTAGCTCTGTTAGAATATCCCAGGCGAGGGGCCTATGTAATTGGATTTATTACAGGAGAAAGCAGGGGGGAGGTACAGAGTAAAACTGACGAAAAAATGATGAATGTCTTTGTTCCTACAACACCTAATCCTACGAGCGGTTTTTATATTCTTATACCTGAAGATGAACTGGTAATCCTCAATATGACTGTTGAAGATGCATTTAAATTAATTATATCTGGTGGTATTTTTAGTCCACCTGAAAATAATAGCCGCTAACAAAGGGTATCATTC
>DAOVDY010000065.1 GCA_030669265.1 Desulfobacteraceae bacterium
TTTCGGAAACCGATTTTCCCCGGCGACCAGATCCATTTTGAACTGACTGCTATGAGAAAAGGTAGCAGAATATGGAAGATGAAAGGCAAGGCAATGGTAAATAAGAAAGTAGCAGCAGAAGCCGAGTTAGTAGCTGCAATAAAGTAAAAAAATGGGAATAGATATTCATCCATCTGCAGTAGTATCCCCAAAGGCAAAAATAGCTGATGGCGTTATAATCGGGCCGTTTTCAATCATAGGCGAAAAGGTGACAGTTGGCAGGGATACTGTTATTGGTTCGCATATAGTTATAGATGGAAATACAGTAATAGGGGAAAAAAACAGGATTTACCCTTTTGTCTCCATTGGTTTACCTCCCCAGGATATCGGTTATCAGGGTGAGGATACCAGGGTTATTATTGGGGATGAGAATATAATCAGGGAGTTTGTAACAATTAATAGGGCCACAACCAAGCAGGATAGAGTCACAAAAGTTGGGAACAAGAATTACCTTATGGCCTATGCCCATATAGCCCATGACTGTACTTTAGGAAATTCCATTATTATGTCAAATGCTGCAACTCTTGGTGGTCATATAGAGATAGGCGACCACGCCATCATTGGGGGGCTGGTAGCCATACATCAATATGTCAGGATAGGAGCATACGCATTTATTGGGGGGAAATCAGCCACGGTCAAAGATATCCCTCCTTATATGATAGCATCTGGCGACAGGGCCAAATTGTATGGATTAAATCATTTGGGCCTTAAAAGGGAAGGATTTTCTCAAGAAGAAATCAATAACCTAAAAAAGGCCTATAAGATTATATGGCGCGATCATCATTTAATGAATGAAGCACTGGAAAGGGTCAGGAAAGAGATACCGCCTTTTAAGGAATTGCAGATGTTGCTTGATTTTTTAGTAAGCTCAAAAAGGGGAGTCGTTAGATAGGTAAGGGACAATTGAAAATGGATAAGATTGGCCTTATAGCCGGAAGCGGGAAGTTTCCTCTTTTGATAGCTGAATCAGCCAAGAGAAGAGGTTTAAAGGTAATTGCTGTGGCGCATAGAGGAGAGACCATGCCAGAGTTGGCTGATAAAGTTGATGAAATTACATGGATAGGTCTTGGTCAATTTGGTCATTTACTCAGCGCTTTCAAATCAAGGGAGGTACGTCATGCTTTGATGGCAGGAGCAATTACTAAGGCCAAAATGTTTGCCAATGTAAAGCCAGATCTAAAAGGTCTAGAAGTTATTGGAAAATTATTAATTTTCCATGATGATGACATTCTAAGGGCTGTGGCTCGAGAGCTTGAAAAAGAAGGAATAAATGTTATAAGCTCAACTGATTATCTCCCGGAACTTTTGGCACCATCTGGCTGTCTTACCAAAAGGAAACCGAGCAAAGAGGAGATGGAGGACATAGAATTTGGCTGGATGGTAGCTAAAGAATTGGGTCGCCTTGATATAGGGCATTGTGTCGTGGTCAGAAGAAAGACAGTCTTGGCAGTAGAGGCTATAGAGGGGACTGATAAGACGATATTACGGGGAGGAGCATTAGCTGCAAAAGGTGGGATTGTTATTAAGGTTTGTAAACCCAATCAGGATCTTAGGTTTGATCTACCTGCTGTTGGCAGCAGCACAATTAACGTTATGTCAAAAGTGAATGCATCTGTTCTGGCAATTGAAGCAGGCAAGGCCCTCATTTTTGATAAAGAGGAAATGATACGGCTGGCGGACAGCAACGGCATTGCTATAGTGTCAAGATAAAGCAATAGTCAGTAGTGAGTAAGCAGTATGAAGGGACGGACAACAGGCAACCGACAATTCACCCTGTTAAATCCCCCAAAGGGGGTCCCGCCTGTAGGCGGGAATTTAACAGGGCAGGCAACGGACCAGAGATTAAAATTAGGTGTTGTTGGGGTGGGCTACCTGGGTGAGTTTCATGCCCAGAAATATGCCTCTATGGAAGAGATTGACCTTGTTGGACTTGTCGATATAGACTTTAAAAGGGCACAAGAAATGGCACGTAAGTATAATACAAAAGCTTACAATAGCCACACCGAGATACTTTCCCTTGTAGATGGTATTAGTTTGGCAGTTCCAACAGTATCACACTTTGAAATTGGACATGATATTTTGGATCATGGCATACATCTGTTAATTGAAAAGCCTATTGCCCTTAAACTAAGCGATGTAGATCAACTGATAGAAGTAGCAAAAAAGAATAATACTATTCTGCAAATAGGACATATAGAACGTTTTAACCCTGCTGTAGTTAAGATGGAATCACTACTTTCTAACCCTTTTTTTATTGATTCGCATCGACTTGCCTTTTTTACAAATAGGGGCACCGATGTAGATGTGATTTTAGATCTTATGATTCATGATCTGGATATTATCCTGCACATAGTGAATTCAGAGATTATAGAGATACATGCCGTTGGGATGCCTGTTGTGAGTGATAAAATAGATATTGCTAACGTGAGGATAATCTTTTCCAATGGTACGGCAGCAAATTTAACAGTGAGCCGGGTTTCAAATGAATCTCTTAGAACGATTAGGATCTTCCAGCCTGATAACTGCATATCAATTGATTATGGCAAGAGAAAGATCAGTGTAACCCAGTATAAAGGGAATGAAAAAAGCTTTACCGATTTACCCTCTTTGCCTCATAAAGAGGATACGTTTCCTGATAGTGATCCCTTGGCCGATCAGATTAGATCCTTTGTTGAGTCCATAAAAACGAGGACAGAGCCAAAAGTCACGGGAGTTGATGGGAAAAAGGCCCTTGCTGTTGCCCTTTCTATCATCGACCAGATAAAAAGAAATAAAAGCAAAGACATAGTCCTGAATTGAGCCATAACAAAAGCGTAATGATTGTTGCGGGAGAGGCCTCAGGGGATATTTATGGGGCGCATTTGGTCGTGGCGATAAAGGAGTTAGACCCTTGTATAGAATTTTTTGGTCTCGGTGGTCCAGAAATGGAGAGAGTCGGTGTCAGGATTATGCATCAATTATCAGCTATGGCTGTAGTGGGAATGACCGAAATTGTACCAAAAATCAGATACATTTTTCGGGTCTCACGGGAATTAAAACAGTCATTAAAAGTTACCCCCCCAGACCTGCTGATACTTATTGACTATCCAGGCTTTAATTTGCATTTAGCCAAAAAAGCCCACTTGCTCGGTATCCCTGTTTTTTATTATATTCCTCCCCAAGTATGGGCTTGGCGGGAAGGGAGAGTTAGAAAAATAGCTAAAAGGGTAGACAGGTTGGCAGTAATTCTACCCTTTGAAAAAGAGTTTTACTGGAAGCACGGCCTAAAAGCAGAGTATGTGGGCCACCCACTTTTGGATATATCTTCACTTACAAGTGACAAGGAAGAGATTAAGGAACATTTAGATATTAATCATAATAGAACTCCGATACTCGGACTTTTTCCTGGAAGCAGGGATGAGGAGATTGGGAGTTTACTGCCGGAAATGATCGGCGCAGCCGAGATAATTTCACATGATTTTCCTCACCTATATTGTGTTTTACCTTTAGCATCTACAGTGAAAGAAAATGTTGTCACGCCCTATATAAAAAATGCCAAAATAGATGTTAGAGTTGGAAGGCTTGATACAAAGGAAGTATTAAAGATAGCGGATCTAGCGTTAATTGCCTCAGGAACAGCTACTTTGGAGGCAGCAATAATGGAAACGCCAATGATAATAGCCTATAAAGTATCTTTCTTAAGTTATATGCTTGGTCGATTCCTTATAAAGGTATCGAACATTGG
The DNA here is from genome assembly GCA_030669265.1 of Desulfobacteraceae bacterium. Classification (GTDB taxonomy): domain Bacteria; phylum Desulfobacterota; class DSM-4660; order Desulfatiglandales; family B25-G16; genus B33-G16. Next base: position 3,764 of record DAOVDY010000065.1, read on the forward strand.
CCTGGTAAACTTAGTTGCAGGTAACGCTATAGTTCCGGAATTGATTCAAGGTAAGGCAACAAGCCTTCGTTTAGCAGAAGAAGCCTTGGCCATCTTAAGAAACGAAGCCTTAAAAAGAGATATGAAAAAAGGCCTAAAATTGGTGCATGAGCAACTCGGTCAAGGTGGCGCTTCAAAAAAAGCTGCCCGCATTGCAGGGGAGATGATGGGGCTGTAACTGTCAAGTGCCTAAAGTGAACTTAACTAAGACATCAATTGTTAGCGGTAAGTTGCCAATCGCAAAAACAACGGGCAACGGGCAATGGACTACGTACAACGGACAAAGATATGGCAGATACAGTACTTATAGTAGATGATGAGCCAAGTATAATTCAATCCTTACGCGGTATTCTTGCTGATGAAGGGTTTGAGGTTATGACTGCCGATGGAGGTCTAAAGGCTCTGGATATAATAAAGGAGACCATTCCGGAGATTATATTGCTTGATATCTGGATGCCGGATATCGATGGCATAGAAACATTGAAGAGGATTAGGGAATTATATCCAAGTGTGCAGGTAATTATGATCTCAGGTCATGGCACTATCGAAAATGCGGTCAGGGCTACGAAATTGGGCGCCTATGACTTTATTGAAAAACCTCTTTCGCTGGAGAAGGTCCTTTTATCGGTAAATAATGCACTGAAATACAATAAAATGGAGACAGAGCTTGATCTTTTCAAGGAGAGAGATAGACAAAGGTATCAGATAACCGGACATGGTCAGGCTATTACTGACTTAAAAAAACAAATAGAGATTGTGGCTCCAAGTGATGCATGGGTGCTTATTGTTGGAGAAAATGGGACTGGTAAGGAATTAGTAGCCCATACAATCCACAGATTAAGCAGAAGGAAAGACAAACCAATAATTGAGGTTAATTGCGCTGCTATCCCAGAGGATTTGATCGAGTCAGAGCTTTTTGGACACGAAAAAGGCTCATTCACTGGGGCTACTACTATGAAGACAGGGAAATTTGATCAGGCTAATAGTGGAATGTTATTTTTAGACGAAATTGGTGATATGAGCCTCAAGGCACAGTCAAAGGTTCTGCGTATTTTACAAGAGCAGAGATTTGAGCGCGTAGGAGGGAGCAGAACCATTAAGGTGGATGTCCGTGTTATAGCTGCAACTAATAAGAATCTGGAAGAAGAGATTGCTAAGGGAACATTCAGGGAAGACCTTTACTTTCGCCTCAATGTTATACCTATCAGGGTTCCTCCATTACGGGAGCGTGTTGATGATATACAAGAATTTGTAAATGAATTTTTGGATGAGTTTTCCCTTGATACCAAGAAAGAACGCAAATTTCTTAGTCATGAGGCCCTGGAATTGCTAAAAAAGTATACCTGGCCAGGCAATATCAGGGAGCTTAAGAATTTGGTAGAAAGGATGGCTATTATGTATCCTGGTAAGGTAATCGATGCAAAAGATATACCCCCTCCCTTTAACACATCCAGAATTGAAGAGAGTAAGTTGGATTCCTTTTTTTCTTTTGATAGCTTTAAGGAGGCCAGAGAGACGTTTGAAAAAAACTTTATTGAAAGCAAATTAAAAAAGTTCGGAGGAAATATTTCTAAAACTGCCGAAGCTATAGGAGTTGAAAGAAGCAATCTCCATAAAAAGATAAAGCTTTATGGGCTTTAATACTTGTTACTGGTTGCTGGTTATTCGTTACTCGTAGCTCGCAACGATCCCTTTATCTAGTATCAAGAATCCTCAATCCCTGAATTCACAATCCGCAAATTTCGGTTATCTTTTCCCA
>DAOVDY010000108.1 GCA_030669265.1 Desulfobacteraceae bacterium
TCATCATCTTTAGGTTTGATAGAGGGAATCTTGAAAAATTTAATTCCCTCTTCTTTTAGAGTTTCCTCTTCTACTGCTGTAGCGGAGCCCCTTATATTCCTTTTTTCTTCTACGCCATAATGCATTTTCAGGGCCTCCTTCGAAAAATCGGTCCCTACATCGTCAAAATTATTTTTTATATACTCCATTATACCATTGGCGAGTTTTTTATAATCAGGCTCAACCTCTCTTGGCTTTTCTTCTCCTTGGCTACTCTTAATGGCTACTGGAGAGAATATCCTGGTTATATTTGTGTTTTTACAAAAGGGGCATGTGATCATTCCCTTGGAGTTTTGCTCGTTAAATGACTCGAGGTCTTTGAACCACCCTTCAAAGCTGTGTCCATTAGAACACGTTAGGTCAAATGCAATCATTTTACCACCAATAAAAAATCTCGTATAAATTCAGCCACCAAGTCACAAAGCCACGAAGAAATGATTATGTCTTTTTTTAAAAATAATATTTGAAGGATTAGATAATAATCTTGGTGTCTTAGTGTCTTTGTGGCCTAACTATTACCTTTTTTCTTATTCAGTATAGAGTACAGCTAATATCTTTGTCTTTTTTTCGCCATGGCATTTTACCAAATGTGAAACAGTCGAATCGTAGTAAATCGCATCACCTGGTTCGAGAAGATGCTTCTCCTCTCCCAGGTGAACCTCCATTGTTCCTTCAAGAACAAAGATAAATTCCTGACCATCATGAGATGAACGTTCTTCCGCATCAGATGGCTCCAGTGTTACCAGAAAAGGTTCCATGTGCCGGTCTTTTTTGTGAGGAGCCAGGGATATAAATTCATACCCATATGTTTGGCTTTTTTTGGAGTCATATCTGGAGATAAGCTTTCGGTCATTTCTTCGTACAATTGTATAGGGGAGGTCTTCAGCGCCTGAAATAAAATAGCCCATTTTCATCTCAAGTGCCTTTGCCAGCTTGATAATGGAACCCAAGGGTGGAGATATGTTCCCATTTTCTATCTCCATTAAAAACTCAGGTTGTAATCCTGTTCTCTGGGAAATATCTTTCAAGCTCAAACCTTTTTTTTCTCTAATCTCTTTGACAGTTTCACCAACCTTTAAAATAATCTCACCTTCAGAAGGAACTTTACCAGTGCTATCCGCAAGGTATTTTTCTTCATCTTTTGCAGAAAAGTGACTGAGGTCATCTAAAAAATTTTCATATTTATCAGGTTCAGGACCTCTTTTTTTCTCATCCATAATCCTCTCCTTTAATTGAATAAGAAGGCTTTCATTTTAATAACAACATAACACCCTTGTTCTTTGCTGTCAATGGGAGGATAGGGTTTTTAGTGAAATTCAGATCTAATAAAAACTGATGAGTGAAAAAACCTTTCTTTATTAACTCTTTTTCTATTACAATTTAAAGAAATTCTTCCTTGCTATATTCCTCTATTGGTAGTATGTAACATGGCTTTCATTTGAGCGAGCCCTGTTGAGGTGTTAAACTCAAGTTAAAGGGCTGTGTTACTTACAAAAGGAGCTGTTGATGGTTGATGATATTCAATATTTAAGAAACATAGGTATCAGTGCACATATTGACTCTGGCAAGACCACCCTGACAGAAAGGATACTTTACTATACGAAAAGGATATTTGCTGTACATGAGGTAAAGGGGAAGGATGGGGTTGGTGCCACAATGGATTCTATGGAGCTAGAAAAAGAGAGAGGCATTACTATCTCCTCTGCAGCCACGTACTGTGAATGGAAGGGGTATAAGATTAATATTATAGATACACCTGGTCATGTGGATTTTACCATTGAGGTTGAGCGTGCCCTCAGTGTTCTTGATAGTTCCATATTGGTACTGTGCGCTGTGGGAGGTGTGCAATCCCAGTCAATTACGGTTGACCGGCAAATGAATAGGTATAAAGTGCCGAGAGTGGCTTTTATCAATAAATGTGATAGAGCAGGCGCCAACCCGTATCGGGTAGTAGATCAGCTTAGGGAAAAGCTGAATCATAATCCTGTGCTTATGCAGATACCCATTGGACTGGAAGGAAATTTTTCTGGTGTGATAGATCTTGTTTCCATGAGGGCTATTTATTTTGAAGGACCATTTGGTGAAAACCTTAAAGAAGGAGAGATTCCATCTGTCTTCCTTGAAGAGGCCACCTCAAAAAGAGAGGAGTTGCTGGAGGCTGTTTCCATGTTTTCAGATGACTTGATGGAGGCGATTTTCGAAGATAGAGTTAATGAAAAATTGATCATTAATGCAGTAAGGAAAGGCACACTTTCGAGACAGCTGACACCTGTTTTTGTTGGATCAGCATATAAAAATATCGGGGTTCAGCCTCTGCTCGATGCTGTTACAAATTATCTCCCTTCGCCGGCAGAGGTAGAAAACAGTGCATTGGATATGGATCAGGGAGAAAAAGAAGTATCAATTTCTACGGACCCTGATGAACCCTTAGTGAGCTTGGCATTCAAATTGGAGATAACCCCATATGGGCAACTCACCTATCTCAGGATCTATCAGGGTTCCGTTAAAAAAGGTGATGATCTGATAAATACGAGAACAAGGAAAAAGATCAAAGTAGGAAGGCTCATCCGTATGCATGCCGATGAAATGGAGGATATCCCAAGGGCTGGTGCAGGAGACATTATTGCCCTTTTCGGGGTTGACTGTTTTTCGGGGGATACCTTTACTGATGGTACCTTAAACTATACGATGACTTCAATCTTTGTTCCGGAACCGGTGATTTCCCTGGCTGTATCACCAAAAGATAATAAATCTAATACCAATATGGCGAAAGCTTTGGGCCGATTTATTAAGGAAGACCCCACATTTCAGTCTTGGGTAGACAAGGAGTCCGGCCAAACTATTATCTCCGGGATGGGAGAATTACATCTTGAGATATATGTGGAAAGAATGAAAAGAGAATTTGGGGCTGAGGTGGATACAGGGATTCCCCAGGTAGCCTATAGAGAGACCATCTCACGGCGGGTGGAGTTTAATTATTTTCATAAAAAGCAGACCGGTGGAGCAGGCCAATATGGCCGGGTTGCCGGATTTATGGAACCCTTAAAAGAAGGTACCTATGAATTCATAAGTGCGGTGAAAGGAGGCGTCATCCCTACTGAATTTATTCCTGCAGTTGATAAGGGCTTTAGATCCTGCCTTAAAAAGGGTCTTTTGATAGGATATCCAGTCCTTAGGATAAAAATTACGGTTAATGATGGACAACATCATGCAGTTGATTCTTCCGAAAGAGCATTTATTCAAGCTGCTATAGGTGCCTTTAAACAGGCCTATGTTAAAGCCAAGCCTGTGATTCTGGAGCCGATTATGAGGGTAACTGTAGAGGGTCCATCTGAATTCCAGGGGAATATCATGTCTTCAATCAATCAGCGCAGGGGATTAATTATGAGCTCGGCAGAAGATGGGGTATTTACAACCGTTGAGGCAGAGGTTCCTCTGGCTGAGATGTTTGGATATGCTACGACCTTGAGATCAATGAGTCAAGGAAAGGCAGAATTTGTTATGGAGTTCTCGAGATATTCAAAGGTGCCTGTATCAGTAGAAGAGGAGTTAAAATTAAGATATAATAAAAAATCATAGCCGTTCAGCACCATTTTTATGATTGGGCTGGTGCAATCCGCCTAAGGCGGACATCCCCAGCCCCTGATATTAATAAACGGTTATAAAAACCAAAGAGGGGGGAAGCATGAAAGATTTTTTAAAGGTCAGTCCTTTAAAGATACTGGAAAGCTCAGCCTATAAAGAATTGGGCAAAGGTAATTTAGGGGTACTTATAGCCCGGGCAGGTGTCGGTAAAACCTCATGTCTCATCCATATTGCGTTTGATAAGCTCTTTCGTGAGGAAAAGCTAGTACATGTTTCCCTCAAGGATGCACCGGAAAAAGTTGCCTCGTATTATAATGCTATTCTCTACGATCTTGTTACGGTCCTGGACATGGAAAATGAACATGAGGCTCGCGCCCGCTTGGATAAAAACCGGATAATCTTTGCCTATTTAAAAGAAAGCTTTGATCTTAATAGGCTTCGCAAAAGCCTTACTAGCCTGGTGAGTGAGGTTAATTTTATACCAAACACCCTTATTATTGATGGTGTTGATTTCGCTGAAGCTGGCACGGATATATTTGAGGGATTTAAAAAAATAGCGAAAGAATTTGACCTCGAGGTATGGTTTTCAGCCCTCTCACACAGGCATATTACTGAGAAAAATGAAAAAGGGATTCCTTTTCCATGTAACAAGCTGGACGACATATTCAGCCTTATTATCCAGTTATATTCAACTCAATCAGGGATCTTCTTGAAACTTTTGAAGGACCACGACATAGAGCCTATACCTGATATCATGTTAAGGCTTGATCCAAACAATTTTTTAGCAATGGAATAGTCAGAAAGTGCCTAAAGCCCGATCTGCCCGCCCTCCCCGTCCCGAGACCGAGACGGGATCGGGAGGCGCGACATTACTGGAATATAGTTTAATCTTGTATTGTTATACAAGCAACTTCTATATTTGCATGTTGTGAAAACCAGGCCTGCCCGCCGTCTG
>DAOVDY010000201.1 GCA_030669265.1 Desulfobacteraceae bacterium
GAGTTGCAATGTTCTCAAAGAGATAAGGGCAGAATGAGGTGTGGGAATGGTATAGGCCTCGTCATAAGAGCACAAAGCCATTGTTTGAGCACCGCTTAAGGCAGCAGCTAAGGCATAATAGGCACTTCTTGCAATATTATTTTCAAATTCATAGGCTTGCCTGGCCACTTCTTTCTGGATGTATCCCGAAGAAACTGCCTTAACCATTCCCCCTATCTTATCTATCGTGGCCATCTCTTCAACAATCTTTTCCTCCATCTGTTTGGTAAGGGTCTCGATGAAATATGAACCTGCTAAGGGATCAACTGTATCCCTGAGGCCTACCTCATCCATTAGGAGTTGTAGTGTTCTTAAAGAGATCAGGGCAGAATGAGGGGTAGGAATGGTATAGGCCTCATCATAAGAGCACAAAGCCATTGTCTGAGCACCACTTAAGGCAGCAGCTAAGGCATAATAGGCGCTTCTTACAATATTATTTTCAGGTTCTTCCTTTGTAAGGCCTCCTCCCCCTCCACCAAATATACCCCGTAAAAACATTGATTTGTCGTTTTTTGCACCATACCGTTCTTTAATATTCTTAGCCCAGAGCTTTCTTGCTGCCCTGAATTTTGCTACTTGTTCCCATAGGTTTCCGAATACATCAAGATTAAAGGAAAATCTGCCGACAAAGTCATCAATATCATATCCTCTCACTAAAACATTATCGATATATGCATTTGCAATCTGTATAGCGTATGCAATTTCTTGTACTGGAGTAGCTCCCGCTTCCCTTATATGGTAACCACACACACTGACTGGATTAGCCCTTGGCATCTCCTTTACGGTGTACTCAATAACATCACCAATCAGGCGAACAGCTGGCTCTACCGGAAAGATCCATGCCCCCCTGCCGACTATCTCCTTTAATATGTCATTCTGTGGGGTGGCGCTTATTTGTTGTTTAGAAAATCCATACCCTTCTGCTACAGCCTGATACATGGCAACCATGATCGAGGCAACAGCATTTATCGTAAGGCCAGAGCCAATTTTGTCCAAGGCAATTCCCTTAAAGGCAATCTCAAAATCCCTTAGAGAATCCACTGCCATCCCTACTCGACCCACCTCTCCCTCGGCCATAGGGTCATCGGAGTCGTATCCCATCTGGGTGGGCAGATCAAATGCTACATTTAATCCGGTTTGGCCTTGAGATATTAAAAGTTTCCAGCGCTCATTCGTATCTTTTGGGGTGCCAAAGCCGGAGTATTGGCGGGTGGTCCATGCCCTGCTCCTGAAGCCCAATTTATGTATTCCTCGTGTAAAGGGATACTCTCCCGGATTGCCAAGATCTTTTGTATAGTCAAATCCAATATCTTTTAAGTTATCGCCTGTATAGAGAGGTTTTATATGGATTCCAGATTGAAGTATTACATCCTTAATCCTGTCTTTTTCCTCTTTTATATATTTGGCTACTCCCATCTATTCTCCTATTATGCAATGTTTTTTTGTGTTTGTTGGGTTCCTTGAGTTTTTTAATGTCTTATCCATGAAATAAATATCTTTATTAAATTTCCTTTAACATGAACTCAACAAACTCAATACACACAATAAACTCAATAAACCTCTAATTGCGTACGTGTTCTTTGATAAATTTTATAGATTCTTCAAAGGGTGTTCCTCCAGGAAAAACCCCTGTAACCCCGATGTTTTTGAGGATAGGAATATCCTTGGCCGGTATTACTCCACCAACGACAACAATCATATTACCTAAATATTCTTTTTTAATCAAATCCATTATATTCTTAGAGATGGGAATATGGGCTCCGGACATGATGGAAAGGCCTATAATGTCTACACTTTCTTCAATAGCCATATTAACTATAGAGGGAACAGTTTGATGCAGCCCTGAATAGATGACTTCCATCCCGGCATCTCTCAGGGCATGGGCAATAACCTTTGCACCTCTGTCATGACCATCAAGGCCAGGTTTTGCAACAAGGATCCTGATTTTTTTGGTAGACATTATATGCTCTCCTCTTGCTTTTTTATCAAAAGTAATATTGATTAACGTTTGTATTGCCTTTTCTAATTTCATTGATAACAAATTCTTTACCGCGTAAGATGTGATCTCTCACAAGCCTTTCTACCTTTTTGGCCTCTCTTTTTTTAATGGCCTTTATTATCTCTCTATGATCCTTATTTGATAAATGGGCCATATCCACTGAGTGTAATATAATTTTCCTTAGAAAATAGATCTCATCTCTTAGGTTATGTATCATCTTCACCAATCTCGGGCTTCTGCTCAAGGCATAGAGGAGTTCATGAAATTCAGTATTTATCCTCGCTAGTTCCTTTAAATCGTGTTTGTCCAGATATCTCTGAAACTCCTCCATTTTTTCTTCCAGAGGTACTATCTCTTTATCACTATATCTGTGAGCAGCAAGGTATGAAGCAAAACTCTCTAGGATACTCCTTATTTCAAATGTTTCTTCAATATCAGATATATCCAGTCCCCTTACCACATATCCTCCCTTAGGAAGGGGATTAAGGAGACCCTCAGCTTCAAGTTTATGTACCGCTTCCCTTACGGGCGTCCTGCTGATACCCATTGATTCAGCTATCTCGCTTTCTATCATACGTTTTCCAGCAGGAATTTCACCCCTCACAATCATTTCTTTAACCTGTTCAAAGACCTGGTTACCGAGGTTTTCCTTTTTTATGCTCCTTATTGGAAAAGAATCCAATCTATTTAAATGTGTTTCCTGTTTTTCCATAACCTTAGGTATCGAAAATCCTCGTGGCCTCATCTGAAGCAGAGCATACAGATTCGGTCGCGAAATATTTGGCCACAGAGGCCTCATTTAGACAGGGAATGTTCTTATCAATCAGATGGGTAATCTTATAGGTCATGAGGTGGCCAGCCTCTAAATTGACTGCCATATTAGCTAATTTTACCTGAATGAGCTGATGCTTTCCTCGCCCCTTCCCTGATAAGGTACTGGTCTTTGGATCAATCTTTATCTCTGTTATATCGGGCACTTGTTTTATTAGTGTTACTATGTTCATGTAATAATTTCTGAAAGAGTTAATGATATAATTTTTTAGCCCAGATCCCCTTCGAAGGATTGGGTACGACACAGCAAAATATTGCCGGGGATAAAAACATCCAGTCTACAGGGAAATGATTTGCTCAGCCGAATTAAAGCATTTTTTTCCTTATCGACATTATTTTTTGAATTCTGGCTTTCTCTTCTCCAGGAAGGCCGAGATCCCTTCTTTAGC
>DAOVDY010000166.1 GCA_030669265.1 Desulfobacteraceae bacterium
CGATTAAAGACATGGGACGTTCCATTTCTCATCGCAGCATTATTGTCAAAGAATGGCTCAAGGGCCGAGAATATACAGAGATTTCTCGCAATACCCATCATAGCGTTGCCGCTGTTAAAAACTACATTGAAAAATTTAAGCGAGTCATTGCCCTGGCTGAGGAAGGCTTTGATACCCATACCATTGCCTTCCTGGTGAAGATTTCAGCCGTGTTAGTCAAGCAATATTATCACCTGTATCACTCACTTGAGGCAGTGCCTCATCGAAAGGCAGAGCTCGAGCATTTTCTAAAAAAAACGCTACCCTTTACAAAACTCCCAGAGGTCCCAATGAACAGGACGCCTGATGGCATAAAGCGATACAACGCGGCGAAAGAGCGGTTTTTCAAGCCTGGCATAGTCAACTTTTTCGCCCGGGAATTCCCCAGATTTTTTGGGCCTCTTATGCGAGAAAAACTTGCCGAAGAGCTTATCACCCTCTTTGAAACTCTTAGCCCTGAGACAAAGAGAATAAAACCTGGACAGATCCTCTGGAACGCCCTTGATAAAAGGACAAGGGGCGATTCGCCCAATAGAAGATATGTCCCCGTGGTTCTCTCCCTCATCACCGAGGATGATATCGATCGACTGACAAGGGGTGTCCCCATGTCACAGATCACCAAAGACGCTATCGCTAGAATCATCCGGCAAGCCTTTGCTCAAGGTGGTATCCTTTCCTCTCGTGACATTGGCCTGTTAATCCTAAGAGACCCAACCAAGGTCTCTGTAATAAGAAAAGAGTATGAAAAAGAGCATGGTTGCACATTACCCCACACTGGCGCCCTTCATGACATGGGATCGTGCATATCCCACAAAACCACAGTGGTCCAAAAGGTCATAGTGGAAAAAAAGGACCCAGCCGATGTGGCCAGAGAATGTAACCATTCACAAAGGGCCGTAGATCACTACCTTAAGGATTACCATAGAGTTAAGACCGTTTATCAACACAATAACGATATTGACTATATCCATATTGTAACAGGTATGGCTAAACATGTCGTCAAACAGTACCTGGAGCTGATCGATTATGAATAACATTTTTAACTTGACATGCCATTTGGCGATATCAGGGCGGGCCGATAACCGTTCTACTCAACCACTTCATCGTTTTGTACTAAACGCCAAAAAACTTGACATAAATCCGCCGTAAGTCTGGCGGATAAATGTTAAGATCTTGGGTTATGAAGACATCTAGGGTGAGTTTATAGCCGTCGATGCTCCATAATAGAGGATAAATCTTATTATCTTTTCTTAATAAAATGCAAGGGCAAAGGATGAAATTTTTACAAAACCAAATCTCAATTTTAATCTGTAGATAGCTTTTGTAAATAATCTCCCTTTTTGATTATCTCGTCCAGCCCGGAGGCGCTTCTGATATGGATATCCTGTTGTGGAAAGGCAATTTCTATGCCATTTTTCTTGAATTCCTCATCAATCTTAAACCTGAGTTCTGTTGGTGCGGCTAACCAGAACTCGGGCGATGTAATCCAGAACCTAATCCTGAAAATAAGTGCACTGTCAGCAAAATCAGTGAAATCTACCCTGGGGGCGGGATCATTCATTATCTCAGGCATATCATTAACAATCTGTAACAGAATTTTGTGCACCAATTGGACATCCGAGCCATAAGCCACACCTACATCCACCTGGCGCCTGACTTTTGGATCCTTAAAAGACCAGTTTGTAACCTTGTTTGAAATCATCTCAGAGTTGGGGATAATCAGTGAGGCATTATCAAAGGTCTGGATAATGGTAGTCCTTATATTAATCCTGTTTACTGTCCCCCAATCATCCCCAATCTGGACCATATCACCTACCTGGATAGACGGATCAAAGAGAAGGATGATTCCACTTACAAAATTATTGACAACATTCTGCAGTCCAAAGCCAATTCCAATTCCAAGGGCACCTGCCATGAAGGCTAAGGATGAAAGATTAATCCCTAATATATTTATCCCTGTATAGATAGCCAAAATCCAGAAGGTGTAAATAACAATATTTACAAATGATGCCCTTGCCCCAATATCCAGCCTGGTTCGAGGAAGAATTCTGTTCTGTAATGTGTCCCTTATGATCCTGGATACAAAAATGAAAAAAACAAGAAAAATAACGAGATAGGCTATATTTATTATGGTGATTTTTGTCCCGCCTATACTGATACCGCTTTCAAGCCAAGAAACATACTTGCTTAAACGGGTCCCCATTAAGAAATCAAGGGATAAGGGGAGGGCGATAAAAAAAATCAGAATTAAAAATAATACTTTTATGGAGGACTTAGATCTTGCTCTCATGTTTACTCCTTCCCGGGTCCTTTAAAAAAACGATGGTTGAACCCCAGCTTGAGGGGCCTGGATCTTGTTTGAATGATAGAACAAGAGGATGTCTCTTTAAGGCAGATTCCACCGTGCGACGCAAAACACCCTTGCCCTTTCCGTGAATTATCTTAACTTCCGATATACCTTTCTGGGAGCACACATTGATGTATTCATCCACAACTTGAGAGGCTTCCTTTGGAGCAAAGGTATGGAGATCTATCACCCCATTAATAGGGATATGAACAGGTGAGTTGGACATCGAAATTAGATCCGCTTCGCTCCCTCCGGGGCGTAGGCCCTACGTATGGGCCGGAGGCCGCAATTGGAATATTTGCTCATCCTTCCCCTTGCATTTGCTAGCATAATATCGCCACCATACTTACTACACATTGGCTTAAATTCGTAGCCCAGTATAAACGCTGAATCAAGCCAGAGTTTTTAACCCATTATTCCAGCATTCCATTATTCCATATGGCTGGCGGAGATTGAGCGTTACTAAAAGAACTATGATTTCATTAATGTGCAAAAATTACGAACCCTACAATCTACTCTACCTTTACCCGGGTGGCCTTTTTATCTGCCTTTTTGGGATGCCTTTTCTCTAAATCATCAATCCTTTTATCAATCAAAACCCTGATTCCCTTTAAACACTCTACCCTGGATTTAGCCATGTGTTCACGAAACTCAGAACTGGGACTGATCCTTTCATCCAGCCACGAAAAAAATTTGCCCAATGAACGAAAGGCCTCCTCTATGCCTATCTCCTCTTTACCGTTGGGACTTTTCTTTTCCATCGCTTTTCCCTCCAAAAATAATATTTAAACAGTTGCCATCTATTTTTGCAGTGACATCCTTATACGTAGAAACATGTCGTGGCAAAAGGATATGTCTCTTAAAGCCTCCTACCCTAATCACCATTTCCTCTGGAAGTCTGTTTAATTCTACCTCTTCTTTCGTGATAAATGGAAGTTTAATCTTTATATAAAATTTACCGTCTTTCTGTGTAAATTCATAGGGCCGTTCCGTATAAAAATACTCTGTTGGATCACGATCACCATATATATCTTCCCCAAATTTTTTCAGTCTCTCCTTTCCCAGAGGCTCATTTTGAAAAAGGACCACGGGAAATATGGGGATAGGACTAAAATACTCCTCTGCCAATTCCAAATACCTTCTCTGAGATTCCTTCCAGTCATTAAAGTATGTCTCTTCAATGTTACCCGGCAAAATCCTGTTCATCACTATTGCATCAATGCACATCT
>DAOVDY010000249.1 GCA_030669265.1 Desulfobacteraceae bacterium
GATACAGTCAAAAAGAACTCCTCTATATTGGAATTTGCTAAAAAGATTAGAGTCTTGATAGATCCGGAACTCACTCCTAATGATATCTCTTCTGCAAACATGACAATCAGGATGTTAAATGGTGAGAGCATTTCCTTTAAAGTAGATACCCTTAAAGGGAGTCCTTTGAGGCCCATGACTTTTAATGAGTGTGCCGATAAATTTAAAAAATGCATTGAATACTCTCAGAAATCGTCTCTGATTAAAAACAGTGAGATTATTGCAGATTTTATTTTCAATCTGGAGAAAAAAGAGGATGTAGGTGAAATCTTTGATTACGTGTAAAGTGCGGTGTAGAAAAGTCAAGATAGAAAGGAGGTGAAAGATTAAATTTTATAGAGCATCTTTAAGGCTGAGGTTTAAGGTAATCTCTCAATAAGAGAAATTTAAAACAAAAAGAAGGGAGGAAGCAAGATGGAGAGATTTAAGCTTAATTCTTTATTTTCAGGGCTTATTTTGGCAGTAGTAGTGTGTGTTGGATTTGTGTTGATTTCAGGGTGTGCAACTGCACCAAAGAAGGCTGAGGGACCTGTTGCAACCTTGAAGGTTTGTCCTTCAGCAGAGATCACCACCCTTAAATACTTTATGAAGAAGTCAAAGTTTAGCGGGGGACCAAAATTTCATGTTAAAGTTGGTATCAAAAATATTTCTGACAAAGACAAGCGTTACAGAGTAAGTATTTTCGTGCCAGACTGTGTTTCTTCCGGAGGTTTTTATCCTAGAAAAGGGAAACCTCCTGTTATAAAGCCAGGAGCGGAGAAGGTGAGGACCTTTCCTATGTTTTTTAGCAGTGTTCCCGATAGTCTTACTGTAAAGGTGGAAGAACTGTAGAACCTTTAAAAGAAAGGAGTATGAGAAGATGAGATTAAAAAGCTTTTCTTTTTTGACGGCAATAATTTTTGTAGTTTCAATCATTATGTTTGCACCAGGAAATGCCGGTGCTGTTAAATTTTTATCCTTTGGTACAGGAAGCCCTGCAGGGACATATTATTTTCTTGGAGCAGGTTTTGCTGCAATCATTAACAAAAATGTTCCAGGTGTAAGGGTTACAGCAGAGTCAACCGCTGCCTCTACAGAAAACGCCCGGTATCTCATTAGGGGTAAGATGGATATGGGCCTGGCCTGTATGGGGACCATGGCTGATTTAAAGAACCAGGGGATGGATGTTGACAAGGTACGCCTCGTTGCCGTGGGTCATACCAGCGATACCCACTGGATAGTACGAAAAAAATCCCCAATTAAGTCTTGCTATGACTTCAAGGGGAAGGTTATCGGTGTAGGCCCGGCTGGCAGTGCTACCCTTAATATATACTCAAAGAAACATTTAGATGCAGGTTGGGGAATAACCTTTAAGGATATAAAGCCAAAGTATATTGCTTTTCATGAGATAACGAGGGGTATAAGGGATAATACCATTGATGCTGGAATCATAGCCGCTGGATATCCTATTGCCGCTATCATGGAATTGGCCAGGGATATTCCTATCCGTCTTTTAGAGACAGATCCTGATGTGTTAAAAAAAATGCAGGCCAAGTATCCCAATGTGACAGCCTTTGTTATTCCGGCAGGAAGCTACAAGGGAATTGATAAGGATGTTCATACCTATACACTTCCCCAGATGTGGCTCTGTCGGACTGATTTACCTGAGGATCTTGTTTATAATATAATTAAAGCAGTTTATGATCGCTCAGAGGAAAGAAATGCTATCCATCCCATGGCAAAAAAGTATACGGTTGAAAATGCATTCAGGGGTTCTAATTCAGTACCGGTAGGATATCATCCGGGTGCTATCAAGTATTACAAGGAAAGGGGTATCTGGGATAAAATGTCCCAGTATCAATAAGATGATTTGTTGAACGTGGGGCATAGAGATTTTTCTCTATGCCCTTTGATTATCATTTAAAGGTGGTAAATGGATAAAGAGACTATAGAACCTAAGGAATCTGGTGCGATTAGTACGCGGCAGAGGCAGCTCAAAGGATGGTCCGCTCAATTGGTAAGGTGGATTGCTATTGGAATGAGTCTGTTTCAGCTCTATACGGGTTATTTCCAATTTACGGCCATGAACCAGAGGGTTCCCCATGTTGCCTTGGGCTTTATCTTGATATTTCTTGTCTACCCTATGAGCAGCAAGAGCAGGAAGGACAGATTAAGCATAGACAGTGTTATTGCTGCATCTATTATCCTGATCTGTGGTGTTTATGTAATGTTTACGTGGTTCAGGAAGATGGGGGCCATGGGATTGGAAGTACCCTTATATGAACTCATTATGGGAGGCATTTTTATCATCCTTTTAATTGAGGGAACAAGAAGGGCCTTGGGTTTGGCATTTCCTATGATTGCCGTTCTGGTTCTTGTTTATGCCCGCTTTGGGGAGATTATGCCCAGCCTTTTTGCCCATAAGAACTATGGAGTTGACCGGATTATTTCTAGCATGTTTATCACAGCGGATGGTGTTTTTGGGATGCTTGCGGGGATTTCAGCTACATTTATTTTTCTCTTTATCCTTTTCGGTGCCATGCTTAGAGAGGCAGGCGGAGGGGAATTTTTTATAAATTTTGCATATGGCATTTGTGGTAGGTTTAGAGGAGGACCTGCAAAGATTGCTGTTGTTGCAAGCTCCATGTTTGGCATGCTTTCAGGAAGTGGTACAGCCAATGTTGCAGGAACAGGGCAGATCACAATTCCCCTGATGAAAAGATCTGGCTATCC
>DAOVDY010000055.1 GCA_030669265.1 Desulfobacteraceae bacterium
TAAAAAACCAGCAAATTTAAAGCCACAAGATTTTGAACAATTACAAAAAGACTATTTTTGACAATGGAACTAAGATAATTACTGAAAGCATATCCCATGCAAAATCTGTCTCTCTAGGCATTTGGGTAAATGCAGGATCGAGAGATGAACTTGATAAAGAAAGAGGGATATTTCATTTTATAGAACATATGATTTTTAAAGGCACTCGGAGCAGATCTGCTACTCAAATTGCAAAGGATCTTGACACAATTGGCGGATTTTCGAATGCATTTACTGGTAAAGAACAAACCTGTTTTCATGCAAGGGTTCTGGATAAACATCTCCGGTTTTTAACCGAACTCTTTTCCGACATATTTATTAACTCGCTATTTGCTGAAAAGGATTTGGAGCTAGAGAAGGCTGTTATTCTCCAGGAAATTAGCATGACGGAGGATACTCCTGATGATTATGTTCATATATTATCTGACCAGACATTTTGGCAAGGGGATCCCCTGGGAAGACCGATTCTGGGTACAAAGGAAACAGTCAGTAAAATTACCAGGAAAGAAATTCTTGATTATGTGTCCCGCTTTTATTCTCCCAAGAGAGTAGTAATTGCAGCTGCAGGAAATGTGGACCATACTCTTTTAGTTGACTATTTCAGATCCTTTCTTGAACCCCTTTCAGATGAAAATAATGTCTCTTTTACGAGGCCTGTCCCATTAGTTACTCCAACAGTATCTTCCTATCCCAAGGAATTAGAGCAGGTGCATCTTTGCGTGGGCGCTCAGGCATCATCACTTTCTGGAGAGAAGAGGTTTGCAGAGGTTATTTTTAACACGCTACTCGGTGGAAATATGAGTAGCAGACTTTTTCAGGAGATCAGAGAGAAGAGGGGCCTGGCCTATTCTGTATATTCTTATATTAATGCGTATATAGATACAGGACTGCTAAGGATATATCTCGCCATAGATAAAAAGGAAATTAACAGGGTGTTGGAACTGATTGAGCTGCTGATTAAGGAGATAAAGAATGGGAATCTATCAGAGGATGATATAGCAAGGGCTAAGGAGTGTCTTATAGGGGGGATTTTGCTTGGTGCGGAAAATATGAGCAATTTGATGCTGCGACTGGCTAAAAACGAATTTATCTTTGGAAGATATATAAGTTATGAGGAATTAATAAAAGAATTAGAAAAGGTTACCCTTGATGAGGTTATAGATGTATCAAAGAGGATGTTTTTAGCAGGCAACGTTTCTATAACAGCATTAGGTCCTTTAGATAGAGATACAATAGCTGTGGATCCACTGAATTTTTAATCACTTTGAATGGATAAAATTATTTTAAAAGTTAAAAGGTTGAATAATAACACAGATCTCCCATTACCCTCTTACCAATCAGATGGTTCCTCTGGCCTTGATCTGTGTGCTGCTGTTAATAAAGAGCTCACCTTACAACCTGGTGATATAGAGCTTATCCCGACCGGTTTATCAATTTCCCTTCCTAAAGGTTATGAGGCACAGATACGACCCAGGAGTGGATTGGCCTTGAGGTATGGACTTGGATTTGTCAATGCCCCTGGCACTATAGATGCAGACTATCGGGGTGAAATAGGTGTGATAGCTATCAACTGGGGAAAGAAACCCTTAACTATCAAAAGGGGAGACAGGATCGCCCAGATGGTTATTCACACGGTTTCTCGGGCAATAGTAGAAGAAGTGAATGAGCTTGATTCTACAAAAAGAGGAGAGGGTGGGTTTGGTCATAGTGGCTGCTGAGCTAAAATCAGTAGTTTGTTTTTCCATTTAAGGCAGTTAAGTTCTATTTTTATTTTTCTCCGGCTTCGTTTTCCTCTACATTTAAGGGCTGTGGTTTATACGCGTTGCCAACAGGATTTCCGTCAAGTGTGCGAATGATCGGCTGCGGATAGGCTCTTTCGTGATTTTCAAATTCCTTCATCCACTTGCCCTTCACATCATCTTTGAGCGATGCCCACCCCAATCTTCCGGAACACTTTGGAAATTTCGAGCAGCTTAACCATAATCCTCGCGCACCGCGCCTAAGGTTCAATGGAGTTTGACATTTTGGGCACGGCAGGTCTGTGAGCAATGGTGGAATCTTTGGTGGGACGATACATCCTTTTTTATCAAGGTTTACAATACCTTTGCATTCAGGGAATTTAGTACAGCTAAGGAACGGTCCAAAACGACCTTTGCGCAACATCATTGGCGAGCCACAATTGGGACAGGCAACGTCGGTCTGTTCTGGCGAAATAGGTTTCCCACTGCTGTCAATTGGAGCTGCAAACTTGCATTCAGGGTACTTAGAGCAACTAAGAAATCTCCCATTACGGCCGAAACGATACACGGTACTACTGCCACATTGTGGGCAGGTGTATGGGGAAGGTTCTGTTTCTGCTTTGGCGTGGTTCATGTTTTTGTAGGCCGAGTCGAGACTCAATTTGAATGGTCCATAGAAGTCATGGAGCATTTGCACCCAATCGGCATGTTTTTCTTCAACGTTGTCAAGTTGCTGTTCCATATAACGAGTATAGCCAACTTGCAAAATTTCTGGAAAAGCTTCTATAAGCTTGTCATTTACTATTTTGCCAAGATCGGTTGCGTGGAATATGTTATGAATTTTTTCTACATATTTGCGGTTTTGAATGACCTGAATTATCTGGGCATAGGTACTCGGTCGACCGATACCCTCGGTTTCAAGTTTTTTCACAAGCGATGCCTCAGTGTATCGGGGGGGCGGTGAGGTAAAATTTTGCGTTGGATCAATCTGAATCGCTGCCAGAGGTTGTTTTTCTGTCACAAGAGGGAGCATTACTTCGTCAGATGTGGTGGGTACGCCAACAACTTTATAATACCCGTCGAAGGCCAGAACACGACCAGTAGCGCGGAAAATTAGTTCTCCACCATGATCAACGCCTGAGATCAAGATGACTGTAGAGTCCCATTGGGCATCGGTCATCTGGCAGGCCACAAATCTTTCCCAGATGATTTTGTATAGTTTATATTGCTGGGCATTCAGCGATGATTGAACACGGTCAGGAGTTAAGCTTATATCGGTAGGGCGAATTGCTTCATGTGCTTCTTGGGCTGATTTATTGGAGGATGAAAAGAAGTTTGCCTTTGCTGGCAGGTACTGATCTCCAAATTCCGAACCTATGTACTGCCTTGCCATATTAATTGCTTCACCCGAAAGATGCGTTGAGTCAGTTCGCATGTATGTGATCAGGCCAATTGAACCCATTCCATGGATTGACATGCCTTCATACAGAGACTGAGCGGTGCTCATGGTTAATTGGGCGGGGAAGCCCAGCTGGTTTGCTGCTGTTTGCTGAAGTGTGCTCGTGATGAATGGTGCATAGGGGCGGCTCTTTACACGTTTTGTTTTAATTGACTTTACCTGCCATGATGGCCCATCAGACATATGACCGCGTAAAAGTATTATTCGCTGTGCTGGGCCTTTGGCTTTAGGGTTTTCTGTCTCGATTTGTTCATCGAGTTGAAACCCTGAGCGTTTCACTGCTGACAACACCGCTTCAATATGTTTCGGGTCGAATTTTTTGCCATCAATTTCAATCAATTCTGAGGCAAGACTGTTATGCTTAATCAGCCAGTCGTTTTTTTCTCGCACCTTCCGACCATCTGATTTTCTGCCATTTCGTTTTTCGGTAGTTTCAGCCAGCCATTTCTGCCAATCTTTACTTATAATAGTAACGTTATCCACATCAATTGTGAAATACCCCATCACTTTCCAGTATTCATTTGGTATGAATGATTCTATCTCGCGTTCCCTTTCCACAATCAGCCGGACTGCCACTGATTGTACGCGACCAGCACTCAATCCGCCTGAGACTTTTTTCCACAGAAGGGGTGAAATCTGATAACCGACGATCCGGTCAAGAATACGACGTGCTTGTTGTGCGTTGACCTTGTCCATATTAATTGCACGCGGATGAAGGAATGCCTTTTCGATTTCTCTCTTGGTAATGGCATTGAATACGACTCGATTGGCATTTTGAGGCATGACTTCAAGTGCCTCTGCCAGGTGCCAGGCGATAGCCTCTCCTTCTCGGTCAAGGTCTGTTGCTAACCAGATACCCGAAGCCTTTTTAGCTAATCGTTTTAGTTCTGTAACTGTTGATGCCTTCCTCTTGATGATTTGGTAGGTCGGTTTGAAATCCTGATCCAGGTCGACTCCTGGCACAGGGTTTTTGACGCCTTTGGGGTTTTTCTCTGGCAGGTCACGCACATGCCCAACGGATGCAGACACTATATATTCTGAACCCAGGTATTTATTGATAGTACGCGCCTTGGCAGGAGACTCAACAATCACCAGTTGTTTGCCCGTTGTATCAGGTAGCGCAGTGGATCGTCTGACATGTGTTGTTGTTTTTTTCTTAGTCATATCAATTTGTTACTTGAAAATTTAAACTCGATATTTTAGGTTATTTGCGCTGATCCAGTTTCCAGTTTCCAGCCCGCCCTGGCGCGAGTTAGATGTATTATGCTGATGGTGTCATAGTATGTATAAGCGAAACCTGTTGCCATATACCATGCAACCCAGGTCTGGGCCAGGGTTTCCAGTTTCAATAGACTAAAAACATCTTTCCTGGTAGCTGTTTGATTACCCCCTTTAATTCAAGGCTTGTGAGTAGACTGGCTACCTTAGCGGAATCCATGTTGCTTTGCTTGGCGATATCATCTATGTGAAGGGGATAATAGCACAGAATGTCATAAATCCGTTTTTCATCCACTTCCATGGGTGGCAATGTTAATTCCTTGCTTTTATCACCTTCTTTGGAATAGGGAAAATTCAATCCAAGCTCTTGTAGTATATCATCTGCATTCTCAACAAGTTTAGCGCCTTGCTTGATAAGAAAATGAGTTCCCGTACTTTTAAAAGACTCTATGCTACCAGGTACAGCCAAAACCTCTCTTCCCTGTTCCAAAGCAAGTGAGGCTGTGATGAGAGAGCCGCTTCTTTTAGAAGCCTCTACCACTACTATTCCCTTTGATAGACCGCTAATAATCCTATTTCTTATGGGAAAATTTTTTGCCTCTGGTGGAGTTCCTAAAGGGAACTCTGTTATGACAGAGCCATTGTCAATAATATGATTAAAAAGTTTGTTGTTTGATTTTGGATATATAATATCTATACCCGAACCCAACACAGCAATGGTATTCCCGTTTCCGCTTAAGCAGCCCCAATGTGCAGCTGAATCAATCCCTCGTGCCATGCCACTGGCAATAACTATGTTTCTAATGGCCAGACTTTGGCATATTTCTTCAGTAATTTTCAGACCATAGTGGGTTGGATTTCTTGAGCCTATAACAGCAATCACTATCTTGTTTTGAGGGATATCGTTCCCTTTCAGATAGAGAAGGGGAGGGGGATCATGAATTTCTTTGAGATCCTTTGGATAACAAGGATCAAAAAAGGTTATCAGCCTTGCCCCGCTTTTTTTTAGCTTCGCTAACTCGGCTTCAGGGTCTCCCTCCCATGCCTTAGCAACAATACTTTTAGCTGTTGCAAGCCTCAGTCCTTCTACCTCACGTAAATCATCCAGCGTGGCACTAAATACCGCTTCTGGATCACCAAATTTATCAAGAAGGCGTCTATAGGTAATGTTTCCCAGATTGGGAATCATCTTAAGGGCGATCCAGGTAACAATGCGTTCAGATGATTTTTCCATAAATAACCCGCAGCCATGTTTTTGTGTGCACCAATATAAATAATCAAAACAATGTAGAGTCAAGCTTTTTATTATGAATGAGTGAAAAATCTTTTTTTATTGTCCTCTATTCTTATGCTGTCACTCGGGGATTCTGCCTCCGGTCTGGCCCATAAATACTTACCCCTCCCGACCTTTGTGTGGGTAACCAACCTGGAAAATAACCGTCGAATTGCCCTGCGGGTCAATGATCGCGGGCCGTTTGTCAAAGGCCGGATTATCGGTCTAAGTGCCGGCGCTGCCAAAAGATTGGGTTTTT
>DAOVDY010000058.1 GCA_030669265.1 Desulfobacteraceae bacterium
TTGTTTTAAGGGACACTGATGAAAAGCTTATTATAGCTACCATAAACAAACCAGGTACCTTATTCAAGACCCTGGATTCTATAAAGGACAAAGAGATTATCTATTCAGAAATGATCCATTCCAACGCTTTTCTGCCGGGCCAGGAAGGCGAGCTTGAGCTGCAGAAATTCCATTTTCGAACTGATAAAGAAAAATTGGAATCAACACCAATTTTTCGAGGTAAAGGCCTCATCCGAAAAAATATTCAGGAACATTACCCGGAATTTAAGTTTAAGGAATTCGATACCATTCTCCAATGCTTAATGACTAATAATAGAGATTATGTGTTACTTTCACCTGCACTGAGGGTTGCCAGGGCAATGTGGCTCTATCAATCTGCAATTCGTCATGGCGGGATATTTTTAGATATTGAGCCAACCAAAGACGAGAAAGGCAGGGATGAGTCAAGGCTTGTTTTTTCGGTTATCAATCCCCTGGCTGCGGGATACCTCATGGAACTCGTAGAAATCTTCTACAGGTTAAACATTGCCACCCAGAGGAATTATGTAGTAGAGGTGGAAGATGAAGGGCAATTAGTGACTATTCTATCGGCATATATCACCACAAGGGACGGTAAGCCTATACAAAAAGATATGCCCATATTTTCATCTTTAGAATCCGAACTTTACAACACAAAGGTAATAAACATACAGGACAGGACATATTATGAACTGGTTACAGGTAAAGTTTTGACAGGGCCGGAGGGGAGTCTTTTAAGCGCCATCATTACATTTGTTCATACCAACATGGCGCATAGCTCTCCCTATCGATTTGATTGGGATGAAACCCAGGATGCATTTTTTAGTCATTTACAGCTTACACGGGAAATGCTGCAGCTGTTTGAAACAAAATTCAAGACGGATTCTGGAAAGCCCGTGGATGAGGAAATGTTGGAGAGGGAATACGAGAAACTCCAATCCATGATTGATGATTATAATACCGGCCACGTATTGCTGGATGAAACGAGAAAAAATATGTTTAGAGTGGCCCTGCTTTTTATCCAATATACGCTTAAGACAAACTTTTTTGTTACATACAAGAAATCCCTGTCCTTCCGGTTGGATCCCGGTTATATGGAGCAATTACCTCAAGAAATAAGGTCCAATTTGCCCCCTGATTTGCCATTCAGGATTACCTTTTTCTACCATCGCCATGGGTCCGGCTATCATTTTGGCTTTTCCGATATTGCAAGGGGTGGTTTTAGAACCGTCATTACAAGGACAAAAGATGATTTTGAGTCAGCTATGAATACCATATTTAAGGAGGCAATGGTCCTGGCCCATACCCAGCATCTGAAAAATAAGGATATATACCAGGGAGGATCAAAGCTGGCCATTGTTATGAGGGCATTTGATCTTAAAGACAGTAATAGTACATTAAGACGCCTTTATAATCTTCAGAGGGGAATAATAAATGCATTTCTGGATTTATATGTTACCCGTGATGGCAGGCCTGTAGATGCAAAAGTAGTTGACTATTATGGAGAAGATGAACCGATTGAGGTAGGGCCTGATGAAAATATGCACGATTCCATGATCGAATACATGGCGGAACGGGCCAAGGAGCGTGCGTATATTTTAGGTGGTGGCATAATTTCGAGTAAAAAAATAGGAATCAACCATAAGGAATACGGCGTGACATCTCTCGGCGTTTGGAAGTTTGTTGAACGGGCATTGAAGGAACTTGGAATTGATGCAAAATCAGATCCCTTCAGTGTCAAAATTACAGGTGGAACCAATGGGGATGTTGCAGGAAATGAGTTAAAGTTGCTCCTGGCGCATTGTCCTAAGGTTCAGATTACGTCTATTACGGCTGGCTCCGGCGCTATATTTGATCCAAAGGGTATTAATAAGGAGGAACTCAACCGCCTTGCCTTGAAGAAAAATATTGATGAATTTTCGCCGGATAAGCTTAATGAGGGCGCCTTTATCCTCTATTCGAGAGAGCGAAAAAAAGAGGGCCTCGTAGACCAATTTAAAAAGGTTATTAAGACTAAGCAAGGGGTTAAGGAAGAGTGGGTGTCCTCGGATGAGTTTCACGGGGAGTTTGAAGGCCTTATATTCTCTCATGTTACTGATGTGTTCATACCATGCGGAGGTCGTCCTGAGACTATCCACGATGGCAACTGGGAAAAACTCTTTGACAGTAACCAGAATCCAACTGCCCGGGTAATAATAGAAGGAGCTAATTCATTTATTTCCCCAAGCGCCCGGGAAAAGATACAGAAAAAGGGCATTCCAATACTGAAGGATTCCTCGGCAAACAAATGTGGCGTTATTTGTTCCTCGTACGAGATTCTTGGGGGGCTCCTAATGAAAGATAGCGAATTTCTTCACTATAAGGACGAGTATGTGAGGGATGTGCTTACAATCCTCGAGAAACGGGCAGTAGATGAGGTAGAAACAATTTTTAATCGGCATAAAGAATCTCGTGGAAATTTACTATATACAGAAATCAGCAACGAAATAAGTTATAAGATTAATGAGTTAACAGATAAAATTTATGACTATCTTATTGAACACCCTGATAAGATAGAGAAACCATATTACTCCAGAATTCTTCTATTGCACCTTCCTGATTTTATTCAGAAGAGGAAAAAATTTAGAGATAGGGTAAAATACTTACCTTTAAAATACAGGGCTGCTATTATTTCTACAGAGATTGCTACTCGAAGTATTTACCAGGGTGGGTTTGAGGCTCCTTTTGAAGAAAAGTTAGAGCAATTCGCAAGGCATTACTGCAGGTAACAAAAAATGGGTTTACAGCGGCCGAATAATTAAACAAGATATTTTGGAAAAGTGGATGAGTAGATGATATTAATAATCGACTTCGGCTCCCAGTACAACCAGCTCATTGCCAGGAGGGTGAGAGAGCAGCATGTTTACTGCCAGATAGAGCCACCAAGCATTGAATTGTCTAAAATTAGCTCCTTGGCCCCTGAAGGCATAATACTCTCAGGAGGACCGGCAAGTATATATGGAAAAAATAGTCCCAAAGCAGACCCGCAGATCTTCAATCTAAATATCCCCGTACTTGGTATATGTTACGGCATGCAGTATATGGTAGGTAGCTTGGGTGGTAAGGTCGATAGTGCTCGAAAAAGAGAATATGGCCTTGCTGAGCTACATATATGTGACCAAAAAGGTATTTTTTATGGAACTAACATAGTAACACCCTGTTGGATGAGCCATGGGGATTCTACTTCTCATCTGCCAGAGGGATTTAAGGTAACAGCCTCCACAGAAAATACCAAAATAGCTGCGGTTGAAAATAGTCAAAAGAAACTTTATGGCCTGCAATTCCACCCGGAAGTCATCCATACACCTGAGGGAAAGAAGATGTTAAAAAACTTTCTCTTCAGGGTGTGTGTCTGTAAAAAGACATGGACGATGAAATCCTTTATCAAAAAAACGATAGATGAGATAAAAGGGGAAGTTGGAGAAAAAAAAGTCATTTTAGGATTAAGTGGCGGTGTAGATTCCTCAGTTGCGGCTGTTCTTCTCAACAGGGCTATTGGTCCACAATTGACCTGTATCTTTGTAGACAACGGTCTTTTAAGAAAAGATGAAGGAGAAAAGGTTAAAGATTTATTCAAACGCCATTTTAGGATCAGTCTTAGATTCATCAACGCCAGAAGAAGATTTCTGGAACCACTCAGAGGTGTTGTGGACCCTGAAAGGAAAAGGCGCATAATAGGCAAAACCTTTATTAGGGTATTTGAAGATGAGGCCGTAAAGATCAAAGGTGTTGGCTTTCTGGCACAGGGGACCCTCTATCCGGACCTGATTGAATCCAGGTCTGCTTTTGGAGGGCCGTCAGCAGTTATCAAATCCCATCATAATGTCGGAGGGCTTCCTAAAAAGATGCGCCTTAGTCTTATCGAGCCTCTAAAGCATCTTTTCAAGGATGAGGTCAGGCTTTTAGGTAAAGAACTTGGACTGCCTGATGATATAATACTTCGCCATCCCTTCCCAGGTCCTGGGCTCGCAGTGAGGATTATTGGAGAGGTGACGCCAAGATGTCTGTCTATTGTGCGACAGGCAGATGATATTTTGATAACAGAAATTAAAAAAAGCAACTATTATAAAAAACTGTGGCAATCTTTTGCCATACTTTTGCCTCTAAAAAGTGTGGGGATTATGGGGGATAAACGGACCTATGAACATATTGTTGTTATCAGGGCTGTAACGAGTCTTGATGCTATGACTGCAGATTGGGCCAGGCTTCCCCATGCACTGCTGGGCAGGATTTCAAACCGGATTATTAATGAGGTCAGGGGTGTTAATAGAGTAACCTATGATATCAGCTCAAAACCACCGAGCACAATAGAATGGGAGTAAGGCTTATGATTGCCATTATTGATTATAAGGCCGGAAATCTTACAAGTGTTGCTCGGGCCATACGCCATCTCGGATTTGAATGCCAGATTACTCATGACATAAAGGAAATATTAGATGCTGATAGGGTTATTTTTCCAGGTGTTGGCTCTGCAGGTCAGGCAATGCAGGATTTAAAAAGAACAGGGCTTGATCGAACGCTATATACTATCTTTAAATCTGGAAAACCATTTTTAGGAATTTGCCTGGGAACCCAGATAATTCTGGAAGAGAGTGAGGAAAACCAGACAACCTGTCTCGGATTGCTCTCCGGTACGGTAAAACGTTTTCCCACGCCGCTCCTCTCAGATGATGGCAAAAAACTCAAGGTGCCCCATATGGGTTGGAATCAAATAAAAATTAAAAGGCTCCACCCGCTCTTTAAAGGTGTTGGCCCAGAAAGTGAGTTTTATTTTGTTCACAGCTATTTTCCAGCCCCCAGAGACATAGAGACAATCATTGGCACAACTAATTATGGGATTTCCTTTGCCAGTGTAATAAGTAAAAGAAACCTGCTTGCAGTGCAGTTTCATCCAGAAAAGAGTGGGCCTCCAGGCTTGACCATCCTTAAAAATTTCTGTTTGTGGGACGCTGAGGATAATAAATAGCCCCAAATACTATTGATCCAGAATATTTATCCAATTCTCAGGAATAAACATCCAGAAACCAGCATCGAGAAGTCTCAATTCGTACTTGTCCGCACGTAAATACGCTCATGCACCCCCCGGTTTGCCCGTCTCCCGCTTTTAGCGGGATACGGGCCTGGAAGGCGAAGCTCGTTAAATCAATCCCGTTATCACCTTGGCATGTTTATCCGCAGCGTTTTGATTCCGTATGACGGCTTCCCTTGCCCGGCCACTATAAGACTTCAAGATCTCAGGATGTCTGAGAAACCATATCACCTTTTCGGCCAACATCTCAGGGCTTGAAACAGGTATGCCAGCTCCAACCTCCTCTAACATAGCCTTTGCATCCATGAAGTCTTCCATTGAGGGGCCATAAAAGACAACTTTTCCCCAAACTGCTGCTTCCAGGGGATTCTGTCCGCCCAGTGGAACAAGGCTTGCTCCACAAAACACTACAGTACCAATGCTGTAAAGCTTAAAGAGTTCTCCAAAGGTGTTAATGATAACGACCGGATCTGTGCGCATTGCTGCACCACTGCCGAGTTCACTTCGGAGCTGATACCGAAAGTCCCGTCTTTCAAGCAGAGATCTAATCTCGTCTGTTCGCTCTAAATGTCTGGGTGCAATGATCAGAACGGTGTCAGGAAATTCTTTAATAATTTTTTCATAGGCATCCAGCACCATGGCCTCCTCGCCCCCACGTGTGCTTCCTGCAACAAAGACTCGGGAT
>DAOVDY010000112.1 GCA_030669265.1 Desulfobacteraceae bacterium
AAAACAGTGTAATAGAGGTAGCTCCTTTAGCCTTTATGAGAGGAAGGACACTTAATGATTCTTTTATTATATTAGATGAAGCTCAGAATGTAACACCTGAGCAGATGAAGATGTTTTTGACGCGCCTTGGTTTTAGCTCAAAAACAGTCATAACCGGAGATATTACCCAAACAGACCTTCCTGAGGGAAAGGCTTCGGGCCTTATACAGGCCAGAGATATTTTAGCTGACATAAAAGAGATAAAATTTGTGTATTTCGGGAGAGAAGATGTTGTGAGGCATCCATTAGTTCAGGAAATTATAGATGCCTATGATAAACTGGATACTTGATACTTGATACTCCTTAACTTTAGGCCTGCCCGCAACGCTCTCGCTTGCGAGGCGGGCGGGCACATTAGGCACTTATAACCCTGGCCCAGACCCGCCTGCCGGATGGCGGGCAGGCCTGATTTCTTAGCCTGAGCTCCACGGGCTCAGCTTCTAAAATATTGCAGCGACAATAGGATATTTCAGGCAAGTCGCGCTCTCCGAGGCGTAGGATCTACGAGCCGGAGGCCAGGGCGGGCTTTAGACACTTTAATATAAATATCATGGTCGAGAAGAAGAAGAAAATCGCCCCAATTAAAAATAAAAAGGGCAAAAAGTTAGAAAAAGAAATCACCTCACCACTGAAAAGATTTGTAACATCATTCAGGCTGGTTAGCTCCAAAATTCAAATATGGATATATCTCATTATCTTAAGTGCTATCATTTCCTTTCTCCTTTATCCAAACTTGCTTGTAATACCAACAGAAGATTATTCTATCGGTGATGTAGCAAATAAGGATATCAAAGCATCTCATGATTTTCTTGTTGAAGACAAGGAATTGACAAAACAAAGGAGATATGAGGCAGTGAAATCAGCCCTTTTTGTCTATGACTTTGACAGGTCAGGTGCCGACATTGACCATAGGATCAAAAAATCCTTCAGCTATGCCCGGAAAGAGCTAGAACAGATTTTATCAATCGAGTTGGAGCCAACCTTGCGCTCACAAAAACTTGGACAATTAAGAGAAAAATTCTTTGATATTTTAGAAATCACTGAAGATTCTGTTCTCTTTGACCGGCTTGTCAAGGACAACTTTTCTTCTCATATAGATAATAACGCATCGATCACAATAAATCGAATATTAGAAAAGGGTGTTGTAGGAAACAAGAAAGTTTTGATGACCCAGAAGGGAAAAGGGATAATCCTTCGTGATATAGATACTCAGCAAGAACTCAAGATAGATGATTTTGATCGTTTTTATAATCTCGAAAGTGCTCTCCAATATTTTAACCAGGCAATTTATCAGCTCATACCAAGTGAAATCGCACCAGCTATTGTTGCAACAACAAAGCATTTTGCTAAATTGATCATAAATCCAAATATAACATTTAATAAAAGGGAAACGGAGTTAAGAAAAGAGGAGGCAAAAAAATCAGTAAAACCTATCTATTTCCAGGTTAAAAAGGGTGAGATGATTGTTAGAGAAGGAGAAAAAATAAATCCAACTCATCTATGGAAATTGCAGACTGAAGCTAAACTAAAAACAAAAGCCCCAACACTCAGTATGGCCCTTAGCATGACCGTGCTGATTGGTATCTTGTTAGCCTTGAGTTACATTGTGCTTCTCAAAAGGTCAAACATCTTCAAAGGAGATTCAAAAAGCCTTATCTTCATTAGCGTGACCCTTTTGTTCATGTTCTTACTTGCACTCCTGTATAATACAGTGGCTGAAGAGTTAGCCAGAGGTTTCTATTTTTTTACCGCTCAAGCCCTTCTCTTTGCCTTGCCGATTACTCTGGGAGCTATATTGATCTCTATCTTTCAGGGATTGGAAGTGGCAATTGCCTTTTCATTGATTCTCTCAATTCTGGCCTCCATTGCTGTCGAAGGCAGGATAGAGTTCTTTGTGTATTTCCTTATAGGGTCGCTTTTAGCGGCCTATGGAGTAAGAAATTGTAGAGAAAGATCGGTATTGATAAAAACAGGAATGAAGGTTGGTCTTTTAAATATTATTATGTCCTTATCGATCCAGACTCTATACGGAAATCCTTACTCTCTTGTAGGTGCCATCTCACTTGTATCTGGTTTTTTGGGTGGTGTCTTAGCTGGAGTTATAGCAACCGGTTTTCTGCCATTGATAGAGATGGTCTTTGGTTTTACCACAGACATCAAACTGCTAGAGTTGTCCAGTCTGGATCAGCCCATCCTAAAAGATTTAATGGTCAAAGCCCCTGGCAGCTATCATCATAGTGTCATGGTTAGCAACATGGTCGAGGCAACAGCTGAAAGCATCCACACCAACCCCCTTTTGGCAAAAGTAAGTGCATATTACCACGACATAGGAAAGATAAATAAACCACTCTACTTCATTGAAAATCAAGTGAGAGGTGACAACAGGCATGAGAAACTTGCACCTTCTATGAGTAGCCTTATATTGATCTCCCACGTTAAAGATGGTGTGGAGCTTGCAAAACAACATAGGCTCGGAAAGGAGATAGTAGATATTATCCAGCAACACCACGGCACAAGTATAATATCCTATTTTTATCAAAAGGCCAAGGAACAAAGTAAAAAAAGGGAGAGCAAATCCTCACCTGTTAAAGAAGAAGATTTCAGATATCCTGGTCCTAAGCCTCAGACTAAAGAGGCAGGGCTGGTTTTAGTAGCAGATGCAGTGGAGGCAGCATCCAGAACGTTAGTCAATCCTACGCCTGCAAGGATTCAAGGAATGGTTCAAAAAATCATAAATAATATCTTCTCAGATGGACAGCTTGATGAATGTGAGTTAACATTAAAAGATTTAAATCAGATAGCCAAAACCTTTTCAAAAACATTGAGTGGAATCTTTCACAGCCGGATTGAATATCCAGAACCAATAGCCAAAGGAGAAACAGATAAAAGAAAAGAAAATGGAGATTCAAATAACCTACCAGCACCCCATGAAAAAAACGGATCCCGGGAAAATAAAAATGAAGTTAAAGAGGATCTTAAAAGACTTGGAATGTCATGATGCTGAACTGAGTATACTCATTACAGATGATAACCATATAGCAGAACTAAACAGGCGCTTTCTTAAAAAAAAAGGTCCCACAAATGTTCTTGCCTTCCCGATACGAGATGATGATCCTACCGAGCCTGAGACATTAATGCTCGGAGATATCGTTATATCATTAGACGCTGCAATGAGGGATGCAAGAAAAGCTGGTGAAAGCCTTACTAGAATGATTGATAGACTTCTAATTCATGGCCTTCTACACCTTGTGGGCTATGATCATGAGAGATCAGAGGAGGCCGTGAAGATGGAAGAAGAGACAGAACGGCTGTTGACTATGGTAGAAAGATAAAGATGTCAGTTTTCCATGGACCGTTGTCAGTTGCAAAAGACAAGGGACAAAAAACGACAAAAACTCAACAGACACAATAAACTCAACAAACTTATTTGATAAGGAGTTAATGCTATGGCCCTTTTATCAGTGAACGTTGATCACATTGCAACAATCCGTGAAGCGAGAGGAATAGACGAGCCGGACCCGGTTTTGGCTGCAGGTATAGCGGAGTTAGCTGGCGCTGAAGGTATTATATGTCATTTAAGAGAGGATAAGCGACATATTAAAGACAGGGATTTAGAACTGCTCAAAAAAATGGTCAAGACCAAACTAAATCTGGAAATGTCACCTGTTAAAAATCTTATTGATACTGCCCTTACCATTAAACCAGATTTGGTAACTCTTGTCCCTGAAAAAAGAGAAGAGGTAACGACTGAAAGTGGCCTTGATGTTGTAGATAATAAAGAAGAATATAAAAGAGTTACTGGCGCGTTAAAGGAGGCTGGTATTTCTGTCAGTTTTTTTATTGACCCAGACCCTAATCAGATAAAAGAATCCCTTGATGCAGGCGCAGATATAATTGAGATTCACACAGGATATTACTGTGAAGCAGTATTAGAATCAGAGATCCTCAGAGAATTTGAAAAAATCAAAGAGGCAGCAAAGTTAGGAGTCGAGCTTAACCTGAAAGTCCATGCCGGACATGGTCTTAATTATGTGAATATAAAAAGATTTTCATCTATCCCTGAGATAAAGGAATACAGTATTGGCCATAGCATTATTGCGAGAGCGGTTATGGTGGGACTGGATCAGGCTATTCGCGAGATGATTAAACTGGTGTCCCAATTTTAGTGTTTGTTGTGTTTATTGAGTTTCTTGTGTCTCTTGTGTTTTTGAGTGCCCATAGTCCATATGGTTTTAATCCCCCTGCGCCAAAACAACTTTTAACTTACAATTTTAGGCAATTTAGCCCTGGCCCAGACCCGCCTGCCGGATGGCGGGCAGGCCTGGCAAAAACTTACTCAGCAAAGATAAATCAGGATTGGTGATACATCAGAAGTAAGCGTATATTCAAATCATGTCGCACCCCTGGCCCAGACCTGGCATTGGAAATTTGATGTTTGGTATTGAGTTCTTGGAAAAGCTAATAGCC
>DAOVDY010000020.1 GCA_030669265.1 Desulfobacteraceae bacterium
AGCATTTGGACATCAGAAAGATGATTTCATAGAAACATTTTTTTTAAACCTCTTTTTTGCGGGATCAATAGATACAATACAGCCTGTACAGGAATTATTTAACGGAAAGCTCTCCATTATACGGCCCTTTTATCTGTTAAATAAAACTGTTATCAAACGATATGCTGATGAGATGAGATTCCCTGTGATAGATAATGGCTGCCCTACAGCACGATCATCAAAAAGGATGCAGATCAGGTCCCTCCTTTCAAGCCTCTATACAACAAATAAAAAAATAAAAGGAAACATATTTAATGCATTAATGAAAGATTTATTGTTGACCGTTGACCGTTGTCCTTCTATGTTGCTTGATATCCATCAGAAAACAGTGAATGGATAACAGACAATTTATTTTAAGGCACTGAAAATGAAATTAGGTTTTATTGGACTGCCGCAATCAGGGAAATTTACGATCTTTAAGGCCTTGACTGCTGCGAGAGGAACAATAAGTCAAGAAAAGATCAAGAAAGGCGATCAGCTTATTGCAACCGTTAACGTACCTGATGAAAGAGTAGATTATCTTAGTAAGACCTATAAGCCAAAAAAAACCATCTATTCTCAGGTAGAATATCTGCTGCCTGGAAAAACAATAGATATCGATCATTCCGCAAGGGAAAAAGAAAATGTCACCCTTAATGCAGTGAGAGTCTGCGACGGATTGATTCACGTTATAAAAAATTTTCAGATTTTTGGAGGGCCTCCTCCCACACCTGAAGAAGATTTCTTTAAACTGGAATCAGAAATGATAGTAAGTGATCTTTTAGTGGCTGAAAAGAGGGTGGGAAAAATAAAATTAGATGAAAAAAAAGGAAAAAAGATACATGCTGAGGAACCTTCTCTTTTAAAAAGATGTATTGATATTCTCTCTGAAGATAAGCCATTGAGGGATAATTCTGAAATAGCTAATTCTCCACTTCTAAGAGGTTTTACCTTTTTATCTGCTAAACCCATGCTGGTAATTTCAAACAACTCAGACGAAGATGAAGATCTACCCATGATGCCTCGTATCCCTAAAAATGTTGAGCTCATGGTAGTTCGGGGTAAATTAGAGATGGAGATAGGAGAGATGGGGCAAGAGGAGGCGCAGGAATTTTTATCAGCCTTTAATATTGAAGTTTCTCTCCTCGATAGGGTTATCAAGCGCTCCTTTGCTGCATCTGACCTCATTTCCTTTTTTACAATTGTAGAAAATGAGGTACGATCATGGTCAATTACCAAAGGTACCTCAGCAATAGATGCTGCTGATCTCATCCATTCAGATATGAAAAAGGGATTTATAAAGGCTGAGGTTCTTCCTTACGATACATTTGCTAAATATGGAAATTTTTCCGAGGCAAAAAAGGATGGCCATGTCAAACTAGAGGGCAAAGAATATATGGTCCAAGACGGGGACATAATCAAATTTCGATTTAACGTATAAGACAATGGCAAAAAAAAAGATACAAGTTGGGCTCATTGGGGCAACAGGTTATGGTGGGGTAGGTTTGATCGAACTCCTAATAAACCATCCCTCTATTAACATATGTGCTCTTATGGCAAAGCAAGAAACCGGTAAGCCCATCAGTGCGGTTTACCCTCATTTAAAAGGATTTTGTGATCTACCAGTTTTTGATCCAGCCGACCCTAAATGTCCACATGACTTTGATATCGTCTTCTATGCTACCCCTGATGGAGTTGGCCAAAAAGAGGCAACAAAGTGGTTGAATAAAGGTGTTAAAGTAATTGATTATAGCGGGGACTTTCGTTTTAATGATAAAGAGAGCTATGCCTCTTATGCTGCCAGAATCGGAAAGCCAAAGGAACATGCTAATCCAGATATTCTCCACTCCACTACCTATGGCCTTCCCGAGTTACATAGAGAAATAATAGCCAATTCTAAGTTAGTTGGTAATCCAGGATGTTTTGCAGTAAGCTGTATACTCGGGCTCGTACCTGCGCTAAAATTCGGCCTTATAGAAAGCGAGGGAATAATATTTGATGCAAAAACCGGTGTTTCCGGGGCTGGGAAAACCCCCTCCCCTTTATTTCATTTCCCTGCTCGATATGAGGCTATGAATGCCTACAAGGTAACTGGCCATCAACATGTATATGAAATCGAGAGAGAATTATCCCTCATAGCCGATAAAGAACTCAAGGTTACATTCACGCCGCACGTTATTCCAGTGAGCAGAGGGATTATCACAACTATTTATGCTACTATTACCGCTAATGCAAATATGGAAAACTTGAGAGAGGCTTATGAGACAATGTATGGCAAGGAGCCATTTATCAGGATATTTAGCCATGGAGAGGTTTTAAGTAGCACTGATGTGAGGGGAAGCAACTTCTGTAACATCTCGCTCACTATAGATTCAAGAACAGGGAAATTGATTGTAATCAGCGTGATTGATAATTTAGTGAAAGGTCAGGCAGGTAATGCCTTGCAGAATATGAATATCATGATGCACATAGAGGAAACTGCTGGTCTGATGTATCCTGGAAACTTTCCTTAATAATGTCTGTTGGTAGTTGTCAGCAGTCCGTTACATACAAACCTTTCTTACCTGCATAAGATCAGTTTGACCAAGGAATATTTTTCTTATCCCATCTTGCATCAAGGTTCTCATTCCATCAGCTATGGCTTGTTCCCTAATTTCCTCCATCCTAGCCTTATTTTGAATCAGGGACTTCATTTTATCCGTTCCTACCAGTATTTCAACAAGTGCCGTTCTTCCTTTATAACCAGTATTTTGACATTTTTGGCAGCCTTTGGGCCCATAAAGTTTTAGATCATTGCTGTATGAAATTTTCAAGGCATCAAAATCACCATTATATGCCCTGATCAATAATTCAAAGTCTTCTTTAGAGGGATGGTAAGCTTCTTTGCAATCTTTGCACAAGGTTCTTACCAGTCTCTGTGCAAGAATACCCAAAAGGGCATCGGAAAAATTAAAGGGATCCATTCCCATATCAAGCAATCGAGTAATTGTTTCAGGAGCACTGTTAGTATGAAGGGTTGAAAAAACTAGGTGACCGGTAAGAGATGCCTCAATTCCTGTGGAAACAGTCTCTTCATCCCTCATTTCCCCAACCATTATTACATCTGGATCCGCCCGCAAGAAGGACCTCATAGCGGATGCAAAATTAAGTCCTATTTTTGGCAGCATCTGAACTTGGCGAAGACCTTCCTGTGTGATTTCCACTGGATCTTCTGCAGTCCAAATCTTTGTCTCAGGTTTGTTAATAAAATGCAAAGCTGAATGGAGTGTGGTAGTTTTACCACTACCAGTGGGGCCTACCACAAGCACTATGCCATAAGGCTTCTCTATCAATCCGAGGAATTCGTTATAATCTCTCTCGTTCATACCCATCTTATCCAATGGCAGAGGTTCACCTGCAGTCAGTATTCTCATGACAACATCTTCATTTCCCCCTGCAGTCGGGATGGTGGCTACCCTCAATTCGATATCAAGCGGGGCATATTTTTTGAATGGTATCTTGCCATCCTGAGGAAGACGGCGCTCCGCAATATCCAAAGTACTCATGATCTTTATCCGTGAACTCATAGCAGCCTTATATGTATACGGTATAGTCTGGTATAACTGGCACAATCCATCAATCCTGAATCTGATTACGGCATCTGCTTTGCCTAACCTGGGTTCTATATGGATATCAGAGGCTCCCCTATTATAGGCATCGACAATCATCTTATTTACTAATTGTACTATGGCCCCGTCTTCTTCAGTAACTCCTTCAAGTTCTTCATCTAATGCCTCTTCACCACTATCTAATTGCCCGAGGATCTCTTCGATGCTCCCTCCTGACTCACCCATAATACTCGATCTCTTGACATCAAAGAAATGGTCAATCATCTTAATAATATCTTCCCTTAGCGAGACACAAAATTCAAAGTCTTTACCGAAAATAAGCCCTTTCACTGCGTCTTGCCCGGGTAAATAATTCGGATTTTCCATTGCTATTACTATCGTTGAGTCAGATTGTGCCACTGGAACAAAGAGGTTATTTTTTAGGTACGTTGGCCTAAGGCCTTTCAGCAACTGTCCAGGAATAACCATTCTTTCATCATATGGTATAAACCGTGTGTTAAAAAACATGCTTAAAGACTTTCCGATATCTTCTTTCGTTACATGAAAATCATTCATAAGGATGTTCTCTACACTACCCTTTGTCTTCCGTGCCAGAGCCATAGCTTGTTCCAGGTCTTTGTGGTTAATAATATTATTAGTAATAAGATAATCAAATTTTGTCTTTTTGGTCTGTTGCTTTATCCGCTGGTGGTTGTAGAAGGCAATCCCTAAAACCTTAGCTATCTCAGTAGCAGATTTCTGGTCTTCCAATGTAAAATGTTTGCCACCTACCTTATTGATAAGTTGAACCACACCCAATAGATATTTACTAAACTTAATAGGTGCGACTAACACCTGTTCCGTTTTATAACCCGTTTTTTCATCCCAGCTCCTATCAAATGTCAATTCAGGATTTATCTTCTTCAATTCGTTATTATCATAGGCATTTACAATATTTATCACTTTTCCTGATGTACCACAATAACCTGAAAGGCTTTTATCATTAATTGGGACTCTTATTTCGCTTACTTCTTCACCTGACTTAAATCTTGAAACAATCTCCTTATTAGCACCATCCACTACGTATATAGTTATGCGGTCAGCATCAAAGACAGAGAGGATGCTTTCCCTCAAATTAATCAATATGTCGTCAATGTCCTTAGAGGCATTGATTTTATTCGTAATATAATTAAGTTTTTTACTGAATTGAAGCTCCCTCTGTAAAGCTTCTACATTGCCCGCTTTTTCTTTTGTATCTTGTGTTTTAGGAAGCGCCATCTCTTTCACCTTTTACAGTAAATAATTTTAACATTACTAAATACCATATATTTTACATTTTTTCCAGATTATTTAATTTCATTTTTCATTTGAAAAAATTGCACTGATCACATAAAAATATAAACGCCTAAATTTAAGAAAGTAAATCTATGTAACTTTAGCACACTTTAATTTTTACCTTGTCATGTTAATTGATTCTCATGCGCATTTGGATATGAAGCAGTTTGACTCTGATAGAGATCAGGTTATTGATAGGGCCTTATCTGCTGATGTGAGACATATAATTACCGTAGGTATTGATATTAAAAGTTCTCTTAATGCAGTGAAATTAACCACACACTATCCCCCTATTTTTGCCACAATAGGAATTCATCCCCACAATGCTGATAATGCAAATAATAATGATCTTGAGCAAATAGCATTAATAGCACAACAAGATAAAATTATTGCCATCGGTGAAATAGGACTTGATTTTTTCCACAACCGCTCAGCCAGACAAAAACAAATAGAGGTGTTTATACAACAGCTTGCCATTGCTATCTCTCTTGATCTCCCTGTTGTAATTCATGACAGGGAAGCCCACACAAATACCCTCAATATACTATCCTCTTTCAAAAAAAGCGGGCTGAAAGGCATGATACACTGTTTTTCAGGGGACTACAACCTGGCTAAAACATTTATTGACATGGGGTATTACATTTCTATTCCTGGTACTGTAACATTCAACAATGCGAGCCAGATCCAGGATGTTGCCAGAAGAGTTCCTTTGAATAGAATGCTTCTAGAAACAGATGCTCCCTTTCTTGCCCCTACACCGTACAGAGGCAATAGAAATGAACCAGGCTATGTTACCCATACCGCACAAAAAATAGCAAAGCTAAGAGACGTCTCTTTTGAGGAGATATCGTATCAAACAAGTAAAAATGTCTGCCAACTGTTTAACCTTTCTTTTCCTGAATGATGAGCCACCATCCTATTGATAAAAATAATCCGCTTGTGCTGGCTTCAACCTCACCGAGGCGAAGAGCCATTCTGAACCAGATTGGGATTCCTTTTGAGCCAGTTGGAAGTATGATTGAAGAGGTCCATTACGAAAAAATACAACCGGCAGATATTGCCTGTCAGATGGCTGCGCAAAAGGTTGAATCAGTACAGCATGTTTATAAGAATCGCTGGATACTTGGTGCCGATACGATAGTGGTAATAGATAAGACCATTTTTGGGAAGCCAAATGATTCTGGTGGGTGCAAGGAGATGCTTTCCTGCTTGAAAGGAAAAACTCATACGGTAATTACCGGGTTCTGCATTCATCATCCAGAACGAAAAGCAGTGCATCTTGAGGCAGTTATCACAAAGGTAAAAATAAAGGAATTGAGTGATATCGAAATCGAAGCCTATATTAAAACAGGCGAACCTTTTGGAAAGGCAGGTGCCTATGCCATCCAAGGGATTGGCTCTTTTATGATCGAAAAAATCAATGGATCATACACCAATGTAGTTGGATTACCAGTATGTGAGGTTGTAAGTGCTCTTGTTAAGTGCGGGGGGCTTACAGGCTTCCCTCTTACGTTTTCCTTTTCCTCTGCCAATAAAAAATAACCCTCGACCAACGAGATATCTTTTAACTACTATATTTAACAGGCTTTCTTGCTTGACACACAATTCTCATTTCACTATTCTTTTCTATCACAAAGAGGAATTTTTTAAGCCTCCCAGGATCTACTATTATGCTTTTTTCCTTAATTGATTTTTAAGTAGTGCCATACACATGGTAAAATATTTCATGACACCCGGTTTAATGACATTCTCAGCTTAGATATAAGAGGCAATAGCCAATTCTAAATACTGGAGAATCTTACCATGTCAGAATTTTTCAAGCTTATCGGAGTCGAACTGCAAGACATTTCGGTATTGCTATTTTTTGCCACAGCAATTGGTTTCCTTTTGATAATCTTAGCATGCCGATTGGTAGGACGTATTGTTCCCTTTAGGCAGCACCGAAAAATCGTCTGGATGCTTGATATAGTATTATTGCCCACATTAATACTCAGCATTGGACTTCTTTTTAACAAAATTATCGGATTTGAAGTGCGGGCCTTTAGCCAGAATCTACGCGTACTCACTGCAACCCTTCTCTGGCTTATAGGTGCATGGCTGTTTACAAGAGGCCTGGAACTCTTTCTATGGACAACGGGCTTTAAAAAAGCAACGGGTTCCGAACCCCCGCGTTTACTCCGCGGCTTGGTTACTATTGCGATTTATGTTTTGGCCTTTTATGGAATATTAACCTTTGTTTTTGAGCGTCCAGTCACTGGTTTACTAGTCTCTACAGGTATTGTAGCTGGTGTCCTTGGTCTTGCCATGCAAAACGTTCTGTCTGATCTATTTGCAGGTCTTGCGATTACAATTGAAAATCCTTACAACCTGGGTGACTGGATCGAACTCAAGGACGGCACAATGGGAAGGGTGATGGACATTAGCTGGCGATCGACGCGATTGCTATCCTGGAATAACAGTATATATGTTGTGCCGAACAATGTTGCAGCAAGTAGTATTGTTCATAATTACGATTTGCCTGATAAGCGGTATGCGTACTGGTTCTATGTGTCTGTTGACAGCGAAATTCCCCTCAACATGGTACGTCAGTTGCTTTTGGAGGCTGCTCTGAGTTGTAAAAGCGTACTCAAAAACCCCCTTCCCGCTGTGAGGGTTGGAGATATTACGAGTCAACCTTTTACATACATGGTTTATGTCTACTTTGTGGACTTTCCTTCACACTGGGCTGCAAAGAGTGATCTTTTTTCATGTATTCAATCCTCTCTAGCCAGATCCGGTATCTCACCAAGCGCCATAAAATATGAGATTGCTACGCGAGAAGCTCCGATAGCTGAAGTGAAGGAGCCAACCATTGGGGAATACCTCCATAGAGTTCCTATTTTTCAAACCTTATCCGCGAATGAAATCGAAGAGCTCGCTAGCTCATGTGAAATTCAGTCGTTTGACGCAGGAGAAATGCTTATACGAGAAGGTGATTCAGACAGCTCTCTCTTTGTGATCTCCTCAGGTGTTGTTTCAATCGTCAAGAAAGACAGTAAAGGACAACACATTGAGCTATCTCGGTTGGGTAACAGTGAGTGCTTTGGAGAAATGTCACTTCTTACTGGTGAGCCACGTTCAGCAACTGCGAAAGCCATTACATATGTTGAGGCAATTAAAGTTCCTAAGGAAGCTTTGGGAATGCTTTTCAACATGAAACCAGAACTCAGTAAAGAGCTGGCTGATATTATGGCCGCGCGGCGCGCTCAAACGGAAGGTCTCATTGATTCCAAAGGCATGCGGTCCGATTCGCGATCGATAAAGACTTATGCAAAAGAGGTTTTATCCAAGATTCGTTCTTTCTTTTCTTTGGATTAACCTTACTCATTCCAATTACTACTTCAAATTCATGGCTTTTCCAAATAAACAGATTTGTATCAGTTAAGCAAATGCCATCCTCTACCATTATCGAAATAAACCTTCATGCCCATTCT
>DAOVDY010000131.1 GCA_030669265.1 Desulfobacteraceae bacterium
TAAACGCTAATGGCTAACAGCTAATCGCTCAACTTAGGTATTATGAATACAAGAGAGACAGAGTCTCCCATCCTACAGATCTGCATATTATTTGATCGGTATATATTTATGGTAATGGTCACAAACAGTCCGCCTGCTCCGGGCAATCACATTTCAAAGGCCATGATGGGTGAGGTAGTTTATCTAACACAAAAGAATTCAGGACGTAAACTATTTTTTTTAGAAACTGAGCTTGTATGTGAACTTAACTGGAAAAACCACGCAATCTGTGATGATGTCATGCAATATCAAAGGTATTGTTTGAATTAAGATAATCCCCTACATATTCTTTTACAGCCGCATCCAGATCCATACAGGTATGGGAGCATCCGGCGGATTGCAGTTTTGTAATATCAGCACATGTATAGTACTGGTATTTTACCTTTAGCTCATCAGGCATGGGGATATACTCGATGTTAAGAGGCCTGCCGACCGCTTGAAACAAAGAAGCTGCTACTTCATTCCACGACCGGGCAGCACCTGAGCCGATATTGAAAATGCCGTTTAGTCTTGGGTTGTCGAGAAAAAAGAGGGTCATATCAACTGCATCCTTAACGTAGACAAAGTCGCGAAGTTGCTCCCCATCCTTATATTCGTCACGGTATGACTTAAAAAGCCGAATTTTTCCTTCATCACGCACAAGCGGATAGGCTTTATTTATGACGCTTCTCATATCACCTTTGTGGTATTCATTAGGCCCGAAGACATTGAAATATTTCAGCCCCACAATATGTGGCAGCCATCCTTTGCGAAGAGCAAGGAGATCAAACATATGCTTTGAATATGCGTACATGTTGAGTGGACGAAGAAGGTGTAATTCATCCTCTGTATCACGATAGCCCTGTTCACCATCTCCATAGGTGGCAGCGCTGGAGGCGTATATAAATCTGCAGGCAGGGTGTTTTTCGTGCCATGTGGCAAGACGGACTGAATACCGGTAATTGTTTTCAATGAGATAATCAGCATCTTTCTCCGTTGTGGAAGAACAGGCACCTAAATGGAAAATAGCGCTGATACTGTTTCCGAAATATCCGGCTTCAAGTTTTTCAATGAAGTCAGATTTGTCGAAATAATCGCAAAAGCGAAGTGAAACAAGATTTTTCCACTTTTCTGTTTCACCCAGGTGATCCACAACAATAATGTCATCAATACCGCGCTTGTTGAGTCGCCATACAAGCGCGCTTCCAATAAAACCAGCACCACCTGTCACAATAATCATATCTTATCGTCCGATTTGAGTGTTCTGTCTTGAATATAACATGAGTATTTGATCGGCCACGCCGCGTATCTCCCACTTTGTGTCTTTAGCGTAACACAGCTTGGCGGCAGAAGCGATGACCTCCGTCGTCACCTTTCCCCGCAAGTCCTTGGCCGCTACCACCATATTGTGCAAAGCGGCGCGTACCTCAGGCCAGCCACGCGTCTTCAGCCCAGGTGTTTCCGGAAATATATGATTTGTCTCGATAATTAATGAAAAAACGCCAGATGGCCGATGATCAGCATATGTTTTATAGGCAAAATAGTAGATGCCTTTCCAAAATTATTTTGTTTCGCCTATCTTTCCGGATCTTATAATTTATCTCGACAATCAATGAAAAGGCTGAAAAATGGCTGAAAAAATACTCATAGTAGATGATAGTGATTTCAATCTCAAACTTCTTAGCAGTATCCTTAAAAAAGAGGGATATGAAATAATCGAAGCCGTTGATGGTGAGGAAGCTGTAGATCTCGCACTTCGCGAACTGCCGGATCTTATACTGTTGGATGTTATGATGCCGAATAAAGACGGTTATGAGGCCTGTTCCGAAATTAAAAGCGACAATCGCACTACCAACATCGCAATAATTTTTCTCTCGGCCAGGGCTGAAGCAGAAGACAAGATAAAGGGCCTGGAGTTGGGTGGGGCTGATTATGTGACCAAACCCTTCGACAAGGGAGAGGTCCTGGCAAGGGTCAGGGCCCAGTTAAAGATTCAAAATTTGACCAAGAGTCTGATCCGGGCCAATAAGGAATTGCTCAAAAAACAGGAGAGCCTTGATAATGATTTAAAGGCCGCGGCTGAAATCCAGAAAAGTCTGCTTCCCAAGGCTTTACCTGGTATCCAAAGCATAGACGTGTCGTGGAAATTTATGCCCTGTCAAAGAGTCGGGGGGGATCTTTTTAACCTCCTTCGACTGGATGAGGATCATTGGGCTATTTACATGCTCGACGTCAGCGGCCACGGTGTCCCCTCGGCCATGGTATCGGTCTCTGTCTCCCAGATGCTGAGGCCGCAAACCGGCTACGTAGTAAAAAGGTCTATAGTACCTCCACCTTACTATACTATCGTGTCTCCGCCCGACGTTCTTAATGAATTAGACACGGAGTATCCCATAGATCGATTCGAGAAGTTCTTCACCATCAGCTATCATGTGCTCAATATAAGAAACGGGATTCTCAAGTACAGCAATGCCGCCCATCCTTCTCCTGTGCTCTTACATCCGGACGGCACGATGGAGCTATTGGATAAAGGCGGGACGATTATCGGAATGGGTGGCATCCTCCCTTTTGAAGAGGGGGAGAGACAACTGTGCTTCGGAGATAAGTTGATCATCTATACGGATGGAATAGTGGAGTATCAAGACAGAAAGGGATTATTCTATGGTGAGGATCGCTTTTATATGGAGTTGCAAAAATTAAAGGATGAACCTGTTTCCGTAATAATGGATGGCATCATAGAGTCTGTAATGCATTTTGGAGAACATAATGAACCGCGAGACGATATCAGTCTGCTGGGCTTGGAGTTTAAAGGAAACGAAAAAAATGGTGCATCATAAGGAAAGAAAAAAGAGAAGGGGGATTCATGAAGAATAAATTATTTCTTAATGGTCTGTTTGTTATCTTTGCTCTTTTGTTTTGTAGTGCCGCTTTCGGAGACACCACCAAAAGAGTTTTAATTATCCATAGCTATGAAAAAGGACACGTATGCGGTCAGCCTCAGGAAGATGGCATAATCGAGGCCTTTCAAGAATCTGATCTGGAAATAGGCAAAGATGTTGAATTTCACCATTTCTACATGGATACCAAAAAGACCTACACTACCCCTGCTGAAATTAAACAAAGGGGTAAACTGGCTTTTGAAAAAGTCAAAGAAATCAAGCCGGATGTAGTTCTTGTCCTGGATGATAATGCGGTCAAAACAGTTATGATGCCTTTAATAGGCAGCGATATCCAGGTGGTTTTCTGCGGCATGAACGGTCAGCCCGAAGACTACAATATGAAGAAACATTTCATGGACAGCCGCAGGAAACCAGGGGCCAATGTCACAGGTGTATATGAAAAACTGTACCTGGTCAGGTCCCTGGGTGTAATGAAGGCTGTCCTCCCTGAGCTCAAGAAAGTATTGGGTATCACTGATTATTCGCCGACTGGTAATGCAATAACAAACCAGTTTAAAAAGGAGATTGAGGAGGAAACTCCTCCTGTGGTCTTTGAACTCGTGAGGGTAAAGGATTTTGCAGAGTACAAAAAGGTGATCTTCCGTGTAAATGAAGACCATGAGATCGGCGCAATCTATCCCGCAGCCCTGTCGCTCAGGACGCCTGAAGGCACGATATATACAGCTCCTGATATTTTCAGATGGACCATCAAGAACTGCGAAAAACCGGACATGGCGTTAAATTATTTCTTCTCCAGGCTCGGGATTTTCGGAGGGGCGGCTGTGGATTTCAAGGCCATGGGACATCAGGCAGGCACCGAGGCGGTTAAGATTATAAAAGGATCCAGGGCCGGAGATCTCCCCATAGAAGATGCCGACAAATACGCTATTGTCTTCAATCTAGCCAGGGCAAAAGAGCTTGGCATCAATATCCCATTTGAAATTCTTGGAGCTGCTGATTTTGTCTATGAAGAAATCATTTTAAAGTAGCTGCATGGGAGATAATGATAATGAACAGGGCTTCTTTTATTA
This sequence comes from Desulfobacteraceae bacterium, assembly GCA_030669265.1. Taxonomy (GTDB): domain Bacteria; phylum Desulfobacterota; class DSM-4660; order Desulfatiglandales; family B25-G16; genus B33-G16. The sequence continues at coordinate 3,989 of DAOVDY010000131.1, forward strand.
TTTTAACAGGCTTTCTGATTGTCATTTTTGTAAGTACGGCATTGGCCTCTTCTCCAAAAAAGATTTTTTGTGTGCAGAGTTATGATAAAGGCAATGTTTGCGGTGCAAGGATTGAGGCCGGGGTGCTCAAATCGTTAATGAAGCTGGGATATGAGGATGGAAAGAATATAAAGCTCTTTCATTTCTATATGGAGACCAGACACGAATACATAAAATCGGAAGAAGTGAAAATGAGGGGCAAGCTTGCCTTGAAGCAAATAAAAGAGGTTGATCCTGACCTTGTGTTGATTATTGACGACAA
>DAOVDY010000270.1 GCA_030669265.1 Desulfobacteraceae bacterium
AATTTTTTCACTCCTTTGAGAGCCGTATTTACCATTAATGCCATGCCAACTATAGTTACATTCAGATATATGGCTGAAACCAAAACAATGCCATGCCAGCCTCTGGTTCCAGCTACAAAAAAGTAGGACCCAATTGCAACGCATGGTGAAAAGAAAAGCGCAGTAGCCAAAGGAAATATGATAGCAAATTTCGACCTCTCTCAAAGGCTATCGGTTTTTATATAATCTTTATGATGGTGTTTACTGTCGTCTTTAAAGTCTAAAGCTACATAGATTAGCCCTATGACAATCAGAATCAAAGGAGCTGTAACTCTCATGACAAATTCATGAGCGGAAGAAATTTTGTAACCGATTATTCCGATTAGAATTCCAATTAAAATAGTGCTGATTATGTGAGGAATAGCAATTAGGGCTGTAATCCATGATGTTTCTGTTCGTGACCGTTTTTCAGTTCTACTGATCATAACTATCGGGATCCAATGATCGGGCATTAATGCATGGACTATACTCAGAAACACGGCCCCGAACGAAACGTGTATCATATCCATATTTACTTTCTTTCTCCCGAACTACTGGATGCCGACTTGAAGGCTATATGATGGCGCAGAATTTCCATAGCCTCTTTTTGAGAATGGAGGAATGGTGTTTCCGCTACGGCTGTGACACGGCCTCGAATATCTCGGATGCCTCCATGCCCAGAATATTATTTATAGATTTGTTAAATTTGATCTTGAAAGCAACCTTTTTAGCCTTGGTGGGCTTCTTCTTGTGCCATCCTATAAGGAATCCTTTCACTTTATACCTGAGATCAAAAAAACGTTCTGGGATGACTCCTTCCTTCATTTGCGTTTTCCATGTAGCACCGGTATCTTTACGAACGAAAACATAAGTGTAGTGTTGGGCAAGCGTGAGGTGCCTGGGATCACCTGCCTTCTTATAAGTGACATTTTCTGGGCCGAGCAGGTATTTAAAGACGTCCTTGTGTCCCTTGCCAGGGTGATGGTAACTCACCTTCAGCTGCCCTTTTGTTGGTAGCTCTTGGCCCCACAATTGGGAGATCGCGATTTGAGTAACCCTGAAGCCAATTGCACTACATACACAAATATGGCCGTGAGCTTCATTGGCTACTTGTTGTGCAGCAAGTCTCAGCAGCTTGCCCTGCTTATCGTACATCCGGATGTATTGTTCCGGGAAGACCTGTGCTTTCACCGGTAATTTTGCTATGCTTACCCCAATGATCTCGGCGAGTTCTTGTGCGTGTTTACCCAGGTGCTCTACTATACGTTCAGCTTTGTGTAGTGAATCGTGGGTGGCATCGGCATATTTCGCGTGCGACTCCGGAGTTCTGAACAGGATCTTATGTACCAGATCGTGATTGCCCCGCAGAATATGTGCATATTTGCCCAGATGCTCTACTATCTCATCCAGGGGTTCCTTATATTCAGCCTTGCCTGCTTTGGCTTCCTTGGTTAGCTCTTCAACTTCCGCTATATGCCTATGAATTTGCTTTGCGATGTGCCGCAGCTTATCGGAGGCTATATGCATTTTCTCAGCCATGGCTCGCAGCTCATCTTCCAGACTTTCACTATCAGCTATTTTTTCGGTGTTGTCGTGGATGACTATGGTGCTCTCTGTAAGCTGATGAGCATCCTTATCAAGCTTTTGCACAGCCTCCTTAACTGCCTCTCCATAAAGACCAGCCTCTTTTGAGGCAGACACTACCTCTTTCTTGCCACTTCCAAACACTGTGAGCGCCGGTATGATAGCCAATGCCAGAGCAATGGCAATTATCCTTACTTTCATGCTTTTCATTTTATTTTCTCCTTTCCCTCTAATTGTTTGGCCGTTGTGCTGTTTTCCTTTTGCCCAGTAAACCGGCAAACCGGGCCAACGGGACAACCGGTTAACCACTATCTACTGTTTCTGAAGTCCTTTTATTGAATTCCTCCCACCTCCTTTCAGTTAAGATAGAACGACCACCATTTCCTCAGTCGCCTTAGGCAATCGAGCAACAAAAGGAAAATGTCGCAGTGATGTTTGAATTGTGGCAGGGATACGGTCCTCCCCTGCCTCCTTGTAACTTTATCCATCAGCATAACTACTTAAACGCTGTATTCCCAGACGATTGAACTTGAATCTTTGTTAGCAAATTCCTCTGCATGGTTGGTGCATAGTTGTGGACTAATCTATTAAGATGAGTATGTTTAACAATACTTTCCATTACTTGATCCTCCTTTTTTAACCCTCAAACTCTAATAGAAGAGAGTCTAATCTCTGCCTCATTACCAATATGGATACCAGTATGGATAATGCCGATAAGGATAGGGGTAATAAACCCTCTCTTCCTTTTCAACAGGCCAGAGGTGGATCTCTTTAACCCGGATCAAAGGATAGCTGTACTCGATCTCACAGAGACGCTGAATTCTCTTCCCCTGAACCTCTCCTGCCACTGTTACATTTCTTCCCTGGCTATAGATGGCCACATCTAAGTAACCAGGTTTTAATGCAAGAAACCTTCCCTCTGA
>DAOVDY010000189.1 GCA_030669265.1 Desulfobacteraceae bacterium
CTGTCGTAGGCATTCTGTTCTGGCTCGTGCTCTTTTTTCTTTTTTACCGGGTGCTTGCCTACTTTTCCTCACAGGAGATGATCGGTGATGTTCTTGCGAGACAGCTCCTCGCCATGGTGCTCTTAATGTTCTTTTCCCTGCTCATCTTCAGTCACATTATAACTGCCCTTTCTAATCTCTATCTCTCACAGGATTTAGAACTGTTTCACGCCTCCCCAGCCACGCTTACCGAGATATTTCTAAGCCGTTCATTCTATACTGTAATTGACAGTTCCTGGATGCTTATTGTATTTGGTCTTCCGGTGATGATGGCCTATGGTGTTGTTTACCATGCGAGCCTCGCGTATTACCTGAGTCTTATCTACGTGTCTCTTCCCTTGATGATCATTGCAGCAAGTTTGGGTATCCTGGTGATCATGGTTTTGGTCGGATTTTTTCCTGCCCAAAAAGCACGGGATATTATTTTTTTTCTCTCGCTTGTTGTCATTATTTGTCTCTATTTCCTGTTTCGATTTCTCAGACCTGAGAGATTGGTCAATCCGGATTCATTTGTCAGCATAGCCCAGTATTTGGGCGCCCTCAAGGCCCCGGATTCGCCATACCTCCCGAGCCAGTGGGCAACAGATCTTTTGTGGACGCGATTGACCAGGTATCCGGGAAGCCAGCTATTGAACCATCTTTTGCTCTGGAGTACAGCCTTGGCTTTGATGGTGATAGATATCTGGATGGCCGGCCTTATTTACTTCAGGGGTTTCTCAAAGGCACAGGAGGCAAAAAGGAGAACCCACGTGGGCAGAAAGATACTTGAAAAGATCGTTTCAGCGTTAACCAGACCGCTGGGGCCAGACACAACTTCTCTGATTGCAAAGGACGTACGCACCTTTTTCCGGGATAACAGCCAGTGGTCTCAACTGCTCCTTCTGGGAGCCTTGGTGGTTGTCTATCTCTACAATTTCAGCGTCCTTCCTTTAGAGAGAAGTCCCATAAAATCGGTCTATCTTCAAAATGCCTTATCCTTCCTGAACATAGGGCTGGCAGGGTTTGTTATCTCTGCTCTGTCTGCACGGTTCATCTTTCCAGCGGTGAGCGCTGAAGGCAATGCCTTCTGGATTATCCTCTCTTCACCCCTTTCAACACGGCGTTTTTTGTGGTCTAAGTACTTTGCCTATCTTATCCCCATGCTCATTTTGGCTGAGGTATTAATAATCTACACCAACTACCTTTTACGGGTTACCGCCTTTATGATGGTCTTATCCTCAGTAACTATATTTTTTCTGGTGTTTGGTATTGTCGGGTTAGGGGTAGGTTTGGGTGCGGTTTACCCCAATTTCAAACATGAAAATATTGCCCAAGTGGCAACAAGCTTCGGCGGCCTGATCTACATGATAAGTAGTTCGGTGTTCATTGCTCTGGTCATTGTGCTGGAGGCCGGGCCGGTCTATACTATACTCTCAGCACATTTTAGAGGAGAGGCGGTTACCCATGTTCAATGGGCATGGATCACGGGCTCCTTTATTCTGGTTATCTTTGTGCAGATAGTTGCGGTGAAAAAGCCAATGGCAGCTGGATTGAAGTCTCTGAGTAGGTACGAGGGCTGAATGGCAATGGGGTTCCCCTTTGAATATGTAGGTAATCTCCACATCCATAGCACCCACTCTGACGGCGGTGGGAGCGCCAAACAGATTGCTGAGGCAGCGAGAACAGTCGGTCTTGATTTTATAGGTCTGAATGATCATTCATACCTCACCCAACTTCATCTTGAAGACGAGGGTTATCATAAGGGCATTCCGGTCTTGGTTGGCTCGGAGGTTGGCACCAGTTTCCACCACTACCTTGCCTATAATATTAAAAACCAGGTAAATGATGAGAGCTACTCACCCCAGGAGGTAATAGATGCTGTAAACAGTCAGGGTGGTTTCGGATTCTTGGCCCATCCTTTTGAAAAAGGGATGCATTTTCTGCAGAATAGCGTGGCCTATACCTGGAATGATTGGTCGGTGATAGGGTATACAGGCATCTGTATATGGAACTTCTCATCAAGATGGAAAGAAAATGTTAAGTCTTTCTGGCATGGGATATTCCATCTTATCTTCAAAAAGTATACCTTAAAAGGCCCAAGTCAAAAGACCTTGGCCACATGGGACAGACTATGCTCCGAGAGGCGAGTAGTAGCTATAGGAGGCTCAGATGCCCACGCATCTTTTATTAAGATAGGATTCATTAAACTCAAACCTCTTTCATATAGGTATCTTTTGGGAACTATAAATACCCATATTCTAACACCTTCGCCACTTAGGGGAGATTTCATAAGGGATAAAGGAATTATCTACGACTCCCTCAGTGCGGGCACCTGCTTTGTTGCCCATGATGGTCTTTCTCCTGCAAAGGGTTTCAGGTTTTACTTTAATAGAGAAAAGAATAAAGAGAGGCTTGAGATGGGGCAGGAGGGTAAATTCTCTCTGGGCGTATTGGTAATCAAACTCCCAGGACATGGACTCACAAGAATTATCAAGGACGGATCCCTTTTTAAAACAGGATATGGCAGTGAGCTATCTATCAAGATAGATGAAGGGGGTGTATACAGGGTAGAGGTATTCCGGAAAACGCCTATATTTGGATGGAGGCCATGGATCTTTTCTAACCCCATTTATCTCAGGTAAAGATTAATCAGACCTGACACTATTGTTTTACAAAAAGATATGAAAGGAGACAACAATGAAGGTGGTCTATTCGTATTATGTTTTAGATATTGTTCATAAGGGACATCTGTTAATGATGAAAAACGCAAAGGCAATAGCTGGGGATGATGGGAAGTTAATTGTAGGTATCCTTACTGATGAGGCAGTCATGGAGAAAAAGGGAAAGCCAACACTTTCATTTGAGGAAAGAATAGAGCTTGCAAGTGCAATAAAATATGTAGATGTTGCTGTTGCACAGGAGACTTACTCCCCACTGCCAAATGTAAAGAGAATAAAGCCTGACATTTTGATGGAAAGCACAAGTCACGATGAAGAAGCAATTGAAAAGGCAAGGGAATATATGGACAGCATTAATGGCAAGGTTGTTGTGCTACCATACTTTCCCTCACAATCATCAAAAGAAATAAAAAATAGCATAAAGGAAAGAAGCTGAGGGCAAAACAAGGGAGGTAACGAAGCAGTGGAAAAGACGCTAAGTACATCAGTATCTGAACGAATAGGTACATGGCAAAAGAAAATGTTTTGGCTTATGTGGGTAACCTATGCCTCTTTTTATCTTTTACGGATAAATATCTGCATTGCTATGCCTCAAATAATGGAAGAGTTCGCTTTGATAAAAACCGATATGGGACTGGTGCTAAGTAGCCTGTTTCTACTATATGCAGTTGGCCAATTCATAAATGGTCAACTTGGCGATAAACTGAATTCAA
>DAOVDY010000030.1 GCA_030669265.1 Desulfobacteraceae bacterium
CTAATATATTTCGTGTCCCTCAAAAATGACGGCATCCAGGCAACAAAAATGAGAGATGGTAAAAACAGCAACTTTTATTTGATAGAGCCTTATATATGCTTGACCATTCAGAATGCTTTTTCTATACTCCCCTTAAAAAAAATGGGACCTGTATTTCCCGTTCCAAGAAACATAACGCAGTGCTTGCTATAAGCTCATCAGTGATAATGTGCTAAACCGATGGAGGAAAGTGGAAATTCATCCTAAGTCTAGTATCAGGATATTCATTATAATGATCATACCGCTTTTTTGCGGTAGTTGTAGCACTGATATGTTTCACCTCAAACCTGAGAAACAACCACTCTCAGAGAAGGATGTCGTAGAAGAGCCCTTTTCCAAATCACCCCCTTCAACATCTGAGCAAAAGATTGCATCCCTGCCAGGCAATAAAGAAGAAGAAAAGATTGGTATTCCTGAAGAGATCAAGGAGGAGCAAAAAGTTTCCTCTCTTCCTAAAGAGCAGGAAGAACAAGGAATTGCCGACCCTGCTAATATAGAGAAAAAGCAAAAGATTGCAGTCCCGTCCAAGGATGAGGAAGAAGGGATTGCAGTAACTGTAAAGAAAGAGGGCAGGGAAGATCTCACACAACTGTCCAAGAACGAGAAAGAAGAAAAGATTGCCATTCCTGAAAAACCTGAGGAGGAGCAAAAAGTCGCTACTCTGTCCAAGATCGAGGAAAAGCAAAAAACAGTTAGTCCTGTCAAGATCGAGAAGGAGGAATCTTTACCCCCACCTGAAGCCCTTGAAAGCAGTTCCCAGCCCCCCGTTCCGCAAACCACAGAAAAAACCAGCCAGGAAATACTTGATTCAGCTCTTGAGTTTTGCCACGCCTCGTATGATTTCTGGCAACAGGGAGACTTGCCTAATGCCATCGATGCCCTTGATCAGGCCTATTCTCTCATACTGAAAGTCAATAATGAAGATAGCCCGGAGATTTTACAGCAAAGGGAAGATTTGCGCTATACTATATCAAAGCGGATTATGGAGGTTTACTCTTCAAGGTTCACGGTGGTTAATGGACATAACAAGGTGATTCCTCTTGTGATTAACAGGCATGTGGAAAGGGCGTTGGTCATGTTTAGGGGTAGGGATAGAAAATTTTTTCTTGATTCCTATCGTCGCTCAGGTAGATATCGCCCTGCCATCATAAGGGCTCTCAAGGAAGCAGGTCTACCCGAGGAACTTTCATGGCTGCCCCTTATTGAAAGTGGGTTCAAGATTAGAGCACTTTCAAGGTCTAGAGCTCTCGGATTATGGCAGTTTATTGCCTCAACAGGATATAAATTCGGATTAAAAAGGGACCGTTGGATCGACGAAAGGATGGATCCTGAAAAATCGACCATGGCAGCCATCGCATATCTTAAAGAATTGCATCAAATCTTTGGGGACTGGACAACGGCTCTGGCTGCATATAACTGCGGAGAGGGGACGGTATTGAGGTGTATTCGGACACAAAGGATCAGCTATCTCGACAATTTCTGGGACCTTTATGAAAAACTACCCAGAGAGACAGCTTTTTATGTCCCCAAGTTTCTGGCTGTCTTACATATTCTGAACGATCCTGAAGCCCATGGCTTAAGCCTTCCCCCTGTAGAGGAAGAAATTGAAACCGAAGATATTACCATTGACAAGCAGGTTCACCTCAAGACAGTCTCAAACCACCTTGAAGTGTCGTACAGGCTTTTAAAAGACCTCAATCCAGCATTAAGGTACAATTATACCCCCAACAGAGCCTATGTATTGAAAGTGCCCAAAGGCAAGGGGGCAGTGCTCCTCTCGAAATTAGGCGATATACCAGTTTGGCAGCCTCCTGTTTCTGCCTATGTGAAGCATAGGGTTATAAAAGGTGAGTCTTTGTCTGTTATCGCACGCAGATATAGAACAAGTGTCAGGGCAATTATGGCTATGAATGGACTAAAAAGCGGGCATTTTATAAGAGCTGGCTGGAAACTCAAGATTCCGACTAGAAGATATGCCTCCTTAAAGAGGATTTCCTTGCCAGCCCCTGGCTTAAAGACAATAGGAAAATCAGCAGAATACGTGGTTCGGAAAGGGGATTCCCTCTGGAGGATTGCAAATCGGTTTGGAACAACAACCAAGGCTATCCAGTCTGTGAATAAGCTCAATGATACCTATCTACGTATTGGACAGGTTCTCATGATCCCTCAAGACCTAAGTGTTTTTATGGAAATAAAGACTCAGAGATATATAGTCTTAAAGGGGGATACACCATATATGATTGCCCAGAAATACCATATGAACCTTTCTGAATTTCTTAGGATAAACAACCTGGCACCTCGAAGCACTATTTATCCCGGCCAGGTATTGCTTGTTAAGGCAGAGTAAGCATCCTTCTCATATATAAGCATCCTTCATTTAAATACAGCAATTCAAATATTTTTCTAGACCATGACTTTCAATGGGCGGGTAAGATAATTGCGAAACTTTTCGGATTTAATAGCATAGAAGAGGTTGTGTGAAGGGGAAGAGAGTTTTATAGAATGGGTAGATCTTGATCTTCGAATCTTTTTTAGCTATATTTTTATTACGTAAAAGGAATTTTTAACAGAATAATCTCTAGTCGAGGACATCATGAGAATTATATTTACAAGTTTAGTTATAATCGTTACTTTGCTAATAGCAACACCTACAATAGCGGCAGATTCAGGAATTGGACGTTATACAGCGATACTTGTTGGGGGACAGGAAGGAAGAAGTTCAGTTGTATTTATCCTGGATACAAAAGAAGGACATGTCTGGACGTGGGGGTTGGCTGTTGTAAGCATGAAGAAGGTTGTGGAACGAATAACGTACAAAGGACGAGTGCGGCCTGGCAAAAAGATGGGAGAGATTATCGAAGAAATAATAACAACCAGTATTGAAGACACGAGAAAAGAATAAAATTCTAATTAATTAATATGGGAAAAGGATATCACCTATAATTCCTATAAAAAGAGATTGTAGAAATTGATATTAGTTTGGAGCAGCAGTTTCATGAAATACTGTAGGTTTGATCATTTAGATGGTCCCGAGATTTTGTGTGCCCAATGGCGATGGTAGAAAGGAAAATCGAATTTGAATCTTCTCTTTATACCCAAAGTTTTTCCTCGGCAGAGTGTTATTGGAGGCCCAATACTCATTCATCATAGGATCAAGAACCTTTCCAAAATGGGCTATCGGATAACGACTCTCGCATCCGCTTCTTCAGACGAGGATTACAAAGACAAAAGCCTTGATGCTTATTGCGAGGATATCATACTCATCGACTCCCCTAAGGGAAGAACCTCCAGACAGGTTAAAGAACTTGAAGCTACGCTCAAACGCCCCCCTTTCTTCCTTTCAGGAGATGGTGGATACAACCCACAGCTTGACGAGGCCTTTAGATCTCTTCTCGCGAGAAACTCATATGATGCGATTATCGCTGAGTACTCAATGATGGGTCAATATCTTGAAGGGGCAAAAGATATTATTCCTCGGGATACCATGACGATTATCTCTGTTCATGAGTGCTATACTCAGGCGTTCCGGCAGCGTGTCAGCAAGGGAGAGGATATTAGTGAACAGACGATTGAGAAACTTTTCGACTACGAGTTCAGGATGTATCGATCGGTCGACCGTGTACTTTCCCTGACACGTGAAGATATGGAGGTCCTTATCCGTCTTGCACCAGACCTCAAAGGAAAGACAGGTATTGTTCACCATGGTGTAGATACTAACTTCTACACACCTCCTTTTGACCGATCGTGGGATTCAAAGAATATACTCTTTCTTGGAAACTTCCAACATCACCCAAATGTCAATGCGGTGCAGAACTTTATGAAGCACTGCTGGGAAAGGATATCGAAAGATGTCCCCGATGCCTCATTCTACGCAATAGGGTTCGCTCCTCCACCTGAGCTCCTTGCCCTCAGAAGTAATCGCATCATTGTCCGGGAGGGAGGAGCACACTCGAATGTAAGAGACATCTACTGGAAAAGCGATGTCTTTGTTGCTCCTATTGAACTTGGGGGTGGATTTCGTGGAAAGATGCTTGAAGCCATGGCCTGTGGGATGCCCCTCGTCTCAACGAGCCTTGCAGCATTTGGCATCGACCCGGTAAACGGCGAAGAGATGTTTGTGACTGACGATTATGATGAGTTCACCGAGTATGTTATAAGACTTCTCAAGGACATCCAACTCAGAAAGAACATGAGCGCTTGTGCTCGAGCCCTCAGTGAACGCTTTGACCACAAAAATGCTGCCAGAAAGCTGGATCAGGTGATCCAGGCTTACCACAGAAAGCAATAATACGATTTCATCAGCCCGTCAAATGCCTTACCAGACTCGGCCTTTTTAAAACATAAATTTTGATAAATATAATATATGTAACTGTGACGATAGCTGCCTCAGTGACTGTGCTAAAGATTGTGAAAAATTTTTTTCCTGTGTAATCATAAAAACATTGACAAGTAGAAAGGCGATTTGTTACTAAAGCCTACAGTATATTACTTCGAGTTAAGGGAAAGCGGTGAGAGGCCGCTGCAGAAGACTACTGCTGTAATCCCGACCCTGATTAGTTGATCGGGGAAGTTATCTCACTGGCATATCCTCTTTTTTGGGGGTTAAAGTCACTGATTCCGCCTTAGCGAGATTGGGAAGGCGAGCCAGGGGGTCGGGAAAGCCAGAAAACCTATCGAAGCATGCTGGATTATTTCCTGGTCTGGAGATCGAGGCAGAAAAATAACTTATAATTATCTATATGCCGGTTTCCTGAAAGATGAGGGAAATCGGTTTTTTCGTTTAAGAGGATTCCTGGTTAAAAAAGGGAAAGCGGTGAGAGGCCGCTGCAGAAGACTGCTGCTGTGATCCCGATCCCGATTAATTGATCGGAGAAACTCACTGGATATTCTATTTGTAGAAGATTAAAGCCACTGGTCTCGCATTAGCGGGATTGGGAAGGCGAGCCAGAGAGTCGGGAGAGCCAGAAAACCTGCCAGGAAGAACCCTTACTATTCTCCGGTCTGAGAATGTGGGCAGGTAGCAGTAAAATTTTCAGCCCGCCATTTTAAGACCGATGGCGGGCTTTTTTAATTGAGGAATCATGGTGAAGAGTTAAGAGGAAGGATTAAATGTCACAGGGAGAAAGAAGAGGGCTTATTATCGTCCATACCGGCAACGGAAAAGGGAAGACAACCGCAGCAATGGGTTTGGCTTTAAGATCAATTGGCTATAATTTTAAGATACTCATGATTCAGTTCATCAAAGGGACATGGCACTATGGCGAATTGGATGCTGTTAAAAAGTTATATCCCTATTTTAAGATCGTACATATGGGAAAAGGATTTGTCCAATTCGGGAAAGAGAAATCAAATTCTGAACATGTTCTGGCAGTGATCGAGACATGGAACTTTTCAAAGAAGAAGATAGAATCTGATGAGTTCGATATGATTATACTGGATGAGATTAACTATGTCCTCAATTACAATTTTCTCCCTGTTGAGGAAGTTCTCAAGACCCTTAAATCTAAGCCTGGCAGACTTCATCTGGTTTTAACCGGAAGAAATGCACATCCAATGATAATTGAGATGGCTGATCTGGTGACCGAGATGAGAGAGATCAAACACCCTTTTCAGAAAGGGTTCGAGGCACAGACAGGTATTGAGTTTTAAAGTGAAGTGGAGATTGTACAGATTTATATTGGTGATTATTGTAGGGATTATTCTATTTCCGGCTATCTCAAGATCAGAGGAAGAAAAAAAAGACACAGACAGAATAATAATTACCGCTGAAGATATCAAAAAGATGAATGTTAGGAAAATAGTGGAGCTATTAAATCAGATACCTGGTGTAAGCGCCAGTGAATCATCGGTTAGCCTTCGTGGTTCCTATATGGTTCGTGTTTTACTTGATGGTCGCCCCATCAATGATCCGTTATCAGGCCATCGATCAATTAGGTGGGGTTTGATTAGCCTTGATAATATTGAGAAGATCGAAATCTTTAAAGGTGGGGGTGCCGTGCTCTTTGGAGATGACTCCAGTGGAGGTGTAATCAGCATAAAAACAAAAGAGATTAAGGGCTCCCAGGGTAATATTGAAATATTCGGGGGGAACTTTAATACCAAAAGCTATAGTTTGAATTATCAGCAAGATATAGGCGTCTCTACCGCTCCATCTGATGTAAATACTTCAAACAGGTTAAGGCCATTGGGGATTGGTCTTTCCGCTGGTCGGTATGAAACTGATGGTTTCAGAACAAATAGCGATATAGATAAGAAAAGAATAGGCGCCAAAGCCAGTTATAAACCGGGCACAACCTATGACCTTGATTTCTCACTGGATTATTCTGAGGAAGATAGAGGTATGCCTGGCCTCCCGGCCTTCCCTACTCCAAAAGCCAGAACTAAATACGATGCCTTTGGTTCCTCCCTTCTCTCCAAGATCGGGCGTCTAAAATCCGGGACTCATTTTAGCCGCTTTGGAAAAGAGCATAGAAATCCGGAAAAAGATTTAGAAACTCTTCTCAAGAGCTGGTCATTTAAAGAAGAACTGAAATCCGCGATTCCCATAGGCCGGTATGGATCGATTGACACCGGATTAAATTTTGAGATCGCTCATGTAAGTGGAAATAAGATCAAATCCCAGCAGGAGGAAGAATATGGTCTGTATGCTTCAAAAGAAACACTGTTTGAAGATCTCCCCATAAGATTAGGATTAGGACTCAGGGGGAATTTTTACTCAGAATATGATCAAGCATTAAACCCAGAAATTAAGCTTGGATATGATTGGGACAGCTTGAGCTTGCAGCTCTTAGCCCTCAAGACAAATAATACCCCCACCTTTCTCCAGAGATATTACGAGAGCAGCACAACCAGACCTAATCCGGATCTGGGGATGGAGAAGGCCATGAACTATAGTATCACCTTATCGTATCATCCAGATACATTGTTTGAAGGGAATATTTCTTTGTTTCTCAATAAAGTGGAAGACCGCATAACATATGTTCGCGGAGATGATGGAATCGGAAGTTATGAAAATTTTGGAGATGTGACGCTTAAAGGGATAGAAGTTTCCATGAAATGGAAACCCCATAATTCTTTAGAGATTAAATCTTGTTACACATATCTATCAGCTAAAGATGATATAACTGGCAACTGGCTGCCCTGTAATCCAGAGCATAAGATTAGGTTTAGTCTTCAATATAAGCCGATTCATGATTTAACTATGGCCCTGGACACCAAATATGTCTCTAAACAATATACACGGGCAGATAATGTGGAATCAGTGCCCGAATACTTTTTGGTGGATCTCAGGGCGGATTATTATCTGGAACATATTAGATTATTTCTGAAGGTCGAAAACCTGTTTGATAAGGATTATTT
>DAOVDY010000021.1 GCA_030669265.1 Desulfobacteraceae bacterium
ATACATAACCAAAGAGACCAGCACAAGCTATATTTGCAATCAGACCTCCTATCGTACCTTCCCAGGTCTTTCCAGGACTGATCCGGGTTAGTTTATGTTTTCCAAAAAATTTTCCGCAATAGAAGGAACCAGTATCACCAGCAAAAATAACGGCCAGGATGAAAAAGATCCACATGCGGCCCTGAGAAAGTCCCGCGATTATTGCGAGAAGAACCAGAGGTAAACAGATATAAAATGGCCCCATAATTAGGTTAGTAATGTCGCTCATTCTGTGGTGATTTTTCGGATAGGTGAATATAAAAAAGGCTAATGGAAAGATAACAAAAAAGGGGAATATTGCAATATAGCGGTGGCTGTTAATTAAGATAGAAGCAAATAGGATGACGGTTAAGACATAATTAAAGAAGACAATTTTTTCCGATATCTTAGGTTTCATCAGTGAATAAAATTCGTTCAAACTTACTAACGCTGCAAACAGAATGAGAATGATAAAAACCCATGAAGGGGCGTACTGTATTACTCCAATAAGAAAAAGGATGGCTATAGAGGCTGTTATTACCCTCTTCATATGCATTGTCATTGTTTACCCTTTTTTCTTAGGTGGAGTTATCTGGTCTCCGGTGGAACCGAAACGTCTTTCACGTCTTTGGTAATCGAGAAGGGCTTCCAGGTATCGCTCTCTGTGGAAGTCTGGCCATAGAGCAGGACTAATAAAGATCTCTGTATAGGCTGTTTGCCACAGAAGAAAGTTACTTATCCTATATTCCCCACTTGTTCTTATAAGTAAATCGGGATCTGGGATATAAGAGGTATAAAGATAGTTAGATAAACGCTCTTCTGTAATCTGCTTAATATTTAATGTAGCCTTTTCAATGTCTTTTAGCATATTTTTTACTGCCCATACAATTTCCTGTCTTCCTCCGTAGCTCAAGGCAAGGATTAAATTCATCTCTTTATTGTGTGCAGTTTTTTCTATTGTTTGCCACAGGGCTCTTTGAACCTCTGGTGGAAGCTTTTCTGTTTGCCCAATTGATAATAGCCTGATCCCATTATCGAGCATCTCTTTTGTTTCAATCTTAAGATAGCGAGTCAGAAGATTCATCAAGGCATTGATTTCATATTTAGGCCTTTTCCAGTTTTCCTCGCTAAAGGCATAGAGAGTGAGCCATTTTATGCCTAATTCCCTACTAGTTTTGATAACATCCCTTATAGATTCTACCCCTTTTTTGTGACCAACAATCCTGGTAAGGCCTCTTTTTTTTGCCCATCGGCCATTACCATCCATTATGATAGCAACATGCTGGGGTAATTTATCTGGGTTTAATCGTTCCATTTGAGATAATTGCTTAAAATTTAGTGAATTTCAAACTGCTTGTTTTTGGGGCATGTGTATCTTTTTTTGCTTATGCTCTTATAAATATAGTTCAGTTTAGTTGTCGTTTCAAAAATGGTTTATATAGACGGATCATATGACTCTAAGGTCAAGTTGCCCTTCGGCCTCGAGCGACTCGACATGAGCTCGCCGACATGTCTCAGGGCCGAGAGGCTATAAACCATTTTGAAACGACATGGCACGGCGCCCTGTTAGAATGGCATAACAAAAAAAGATACCCATACCCCTCCTTCAAATTTTGAGTAGATACAATTTGCGTGGCTTAGATAAAGAATATGAGAGGATAATTTAATGATTTTAAAGATAGTAAGAATCAAAATTCGAGTATTTCCTGCTCTTTTTCTTTTCTGATTTCATCTATTTTTTCAATGGATTTATCAGTAATTTTTTGCACTTTATCATGATAATTATACATCTCGTCTTCTGATATTTCGCCATCCTTTTTTAACTCTTTTAACATCTCGTTTGCCTCACGGCGGTGGTTCCGTATACTCACCTTGCTCTCCTCGGCCATTTTTTTGGCCATTTTGGCGAGCTCTTTTCTCCTCTCCTCTGTTAATGGAGGTATTGAGATCCTAATTAGTTTTCCATCGTTCATAGGCGTGAGGCCAAGTTCTGATTTCAGTATGCTTTTCTCAATATTTCCTATGATGGATTGATCCCAGGGCTGGATGGTTAAGAGTCTGCTTTCCGGGATGCTAATAGAGGCTATTTGATTAAGGCGCATCTGGGTTCCGTAACATTCAACTTTTAAACCCTCAAGAATGGAGGTGGAAGCCCTGCCTGTTCTCATTTTCTTGAATTCTTGATTCAGGGACTCAGCGGTTTTTTCCATTTTTTGGCGCATCTCTGATAAGATTTCATCTTTCATCGCCTTCTCCTGCTATTAGTGTGCCTATCTTGTGGCCGGAAACAATTTTTTCTATATTCCCCTTTTTGCCTATATTAAAAACAATAATAGGGACTTGCTGTTCCATAGCCATAGATATGGCCGTTAAGTCAATTACCCTGAGCTTATTTTTTAATACCTCCTCATAACTAATTTTGCTAAATAGTTTAGCATCTGGTTCTTTGGATGGGTCTTGATTATATACGCCATCAACTTGAGTAGCCTTAAGAATAGCTTGAGCATTAGTTTCCATAGTCCGTAAGGTGGCTGCAGTATCTGTAGTGAAGTAAGGATTTCCAGTGCCTCCTGCAAAAATTACAATCCTTCCTTCATCTAAATGTCTAAGCGCTCTTTCTCGAGTATATGATTCTACCACTCTTTCTATTTCTATAGCCGTCATAACAGTACATGGAGAATCAGCTGCGTTTAGAGCTTCATTTAAGGCAAGTGCATTTATAATAGTAGCCAACATTCCCATGTAATCAGATGTTACTCTTCCAATACTATATTCAGAGGATTTTATTCCCCTGAAAATATTACCACCACCTATTACAATGGCTATCTGTACACCAAGCTTATGAGTTGAATGGATATCAGAGGCAATATCCTTGAGAGTCTGGGGATCTATACCACTCTTTTTATCTCCCATCAGGGATTCGCCACTCAGCTTTAGTAGTATGCGATTAAAGGTAAGTTTTCTGCTATATACTGACATAATGTGTTTAGGTGTATTGCCCAAATATGTTATGCTTTATCTTCAGTTTCCCCTAGCTTAAACCTGATGAATCTTTTTATAATAATATTTTCACCAGTTTTAGCCTTCAACTCATTCAGAAGATTTTGAATAGTTGTATCAGGATCTTTTACATAGGCTTGATTTAGCAGACAGACTTCGGAGAAAAATTTCTTTAACTTTCCCTCAACAATTTTTTCCACAACCTTTTCCGGCTTACCTGATTGGAGAGCTTGATCCCTATATATTTCTTTCTCCCTTTCAACTATCTCTGAGGGTAGATCTTCAGGAGAGATAGCGATTGGATTGGTTGCTGCTATATGCATGGCCAGGTTTTTTGTGAAATTCGTAAAATCTTCTGTTTTGGCGCTGAAATCAGTTTCACAATTTGCCTCTACAAGAACGCCAATTTTTCCTCCCATATGCACATAAGACTGGATTTGCCCCTCTGAAGTGATCCTGCCTTCTCGCTTTTGGGCCTTTGCTATACCCTTTTTTCTTAATATATCAATAGCCTTACCATTATCTCCACTTGCCTCCTTGAGGGCATTTTTGCAATCCATTATGCCGACACCTGTCTTTTCTCTAAGTTCTTTTACCGACTGAATTGATATTTTCAATGTGCTTTCTCCTTTTGATAAGCCTTAGGATTATTTATAAGCCTAAGGCTTATTTACCTTTATGAGCCGCTGGATCATTGTTAAAGTTCTCTGCGTGCCTCGTTAAATATGTTCACTCATAAGAGGTTTCATTTATAGAGGATTTATTTAACGGGGTGAATACGGGGTATAATGCCGTATGTGAAACCTAAGGGATTGTGCTATTCCGTTTGTGTTTGAATTTTCTCAGGCTCTTTAACCTTGGAGGGCTTAGCAGGTTTATGTTTCTTAGTTACTACTATAACTTCAGGTCCTTCCTCCCTCTCTTCAGTGGATGTAATTTCTTCACCCTTAATTTCTTCTAATTCGGTTTCTTTCTTTGTCTCAAGTTCTTCTTCAGCCCTTAGTTTTTCCTCTCTCTCCTTATGTCCTTCAATGCAGGCATCAGCAATGATAGAGGTCAATAGCCTGATGGACCTTATAGCATCATCGTTTCCGGGGAGCACAAAATCAATATCTTCTGGATCTCCATTTGTGTCAACAATAGCAGCAAGAGGAATTCCTAATCTTTTCCCTTCATTAAGTGCAATTTTTTCCTTCTTTGTATCCACAATAAAAAGCGCTGATGGCGGTTCGTCCATATTTTTGATGCCGCCCAAGTTTCTTTCTAATTTTGTAAAATCTTTTTCCATCTTCAATATTTCTTTTTTTGTATAGCGGCTGAGGCTTCCATCTTTTTTCATTTCTTCAAGCTCTTTGAGTCTATTGATGCTTTTTCTCATGGTTTGAAAATTAGTAAGTGTGCCCCCCAGCCATCTATTACAAACATAAAACATACCACATCGTTCAGCCTCTTCTACAATGGAATCCTGAGCCTGTTTTTTTGTGCCCACAAAAAGCACGCTTCCACCTTCTGATACTGTCCTCACAAAAAATGAATAAGCCTTTTTTAATAATTTAGCTGTGTTTTGCAGATCAATAATATAGATGCCGTTCCTGGCTCCAAATATGTAAGGCTTCATTTTAGGGTTCCATTTTCTTGTCTGATGTCCAAAATGAACCCCAGCCTCTAATAGAAGTTTCATACTAATTTCTGGCATGAAAATAATCCTCCTTTTCGTTCGCTTTTTTTAAGGCTTGATAAAGAATAAATTCCTTTTTAAATAGCAGTGTGGATTTAAAATGTTTGTTTTATGTATACCTTTTTTTAATTACTATCAAGGAAAAAATCCATTCCTTCTTAATGAACATAATAAACCCTATATATCGCTGAGATACATATCGAGAAGATCATCGATTTTTTCACCTATTTTGAATGCAGGGATATCGGATCAGCGGTAGCAAAAAATCAAGATAGGTTAGATAAAAAGGGGAGATGTATACGGGCTGTTAATTGATGATTGACAATTGTAAATTGTCCCCGATTCTCCCGAAGTGATCCCGATCCCATCGGGACGGGGCGGGACTCGGAAGCAATTGAAAATCGAAAATTTCTAAAGCCACCTTTTCCTGCGTTTGTAGGATTTAACATCTTTGTATGTTTTAATCGTCCCTGTTGCGGCTACTCCTAAATAGAATTCCTTGACATCAGGATTTTCTATAAGATCTTTTGCATCGCCTTCCAGGACGATCTTTCCATTTTCCATTACATATCCAAAGTCGGCAATCTGCAAGGCCATATTAGCATTTTGTTCCACTAACATGAGGGTTGTGCCTTGCTCTTGATTTACCCTTTTGATAATCTCAAATATCTCTTTTACCAGCAAGGGCGCCAGACCTAGGGAAGGTTCATCTAATAATAAAAGCCTTGGTTGTGCCATTAATGCTCTTCCCATTACCAGCATCTGCAACTCCCCTCCACTACAGTATCCTGCAAGGGAATTTTTTCGTGCAACGAGTGGGGCGAAATAATGGTAAACCAATTCCAGGTCTTTCTTGTAAGGCTTACCCCACCTTGTAGCAGTTCCTACCCTCAGGTTTTCCTCGACAGTAAGGTATTTGAATGGCTGTCTTCCTTCCATAACCTGAATGATGCCCAGCCTGGTAACTATCTCCGGTGCTGAATTCTGGATATTATGGCCTTCATAATCTATTGTGCCCTCAGTAACCTTGCCATTCTCTGGTTTAAGGAGCCCTGAAATCGACTTTAAGGTAGTAGTCTTACCCGCACCATTGCTCCCGAGCAAAGAGACAATCTGACTCTTTTTTACGTCTAAAGAAACAGCCTTAAGGATCTGGATTACATCTGAATAAACAACGCTGATATTGTTGATTTGTAATAACACATTATTTTCCATAACTTCCTTTATCCTCAAATACTAATATGAAAATGGCCAAAGTCTAAAACTTGACCGCACGATTCTCCATACCTCAGCCAGACCCTTTGGTTCAAAGATGATAAATAAGATAATGGCCAATCCAAATACGAACTCTCTGAGGGGTGCTATTGTAATGGCACCCCCCATGGATGGACTAATGTTCATGAGATACTCTGTAATATGACTTAATATTTCACTCAATGTAACTATGAAAATAGTGCCAAAAACAGAACCGGGTATACTTCCCAGCCCTCCAATTATGATCATCGCAATGTATTCTATGGATAACCATAGATTAAATGGCTCTGGCGTAATACTTATCATGTAATAGGCAAAGAGGGCGCCAGCAAACCCTGCATAAAAAGAGCTTATAGCAAAAGACAGGAGCTTGTAAGGAAAGACAGGTATGCCCATTCCCTCGGCGGCCTGGTCATTATCCCTGATGGCAATAAAGGCCCTGCCATACCTTGTCCTGATGAGATTCACAGCCATCCAGGCCATGATAGCGAAACAGATAAATATCACATAGAAAAAGACTCTATCATTGCCCAAATCGATCCCAAAAATGGTGGCCGTCGGAATACTTATGCCTTCTGCTCCTTCGGTTAGGCTTTCCCATTGTACAAGAACATATTCGATAATGAACTGGCCTGCAAGGGTGGCAATGCACAGATAAAGATGCTTCAGCCTGGCCGAAGGAAGACCAAAGATCATGCCTACAAGTGCTGTGATCAGGCCTGCAGCAGGGACGGCAATCAAGAATGGGCAGCTTGCTTTAGTAGCCAGAATAGCAGCGGCATAAGCCCCTACACCGAAAAAGGCTCCATGACCAAGACTAATCTGGCCAGTATATCCAATGAGGAGGTTTAGCCCGATGGCAGCAATGGCATAGATCCCGATTATATTTATAATATAGAGGATATATTCATTGGTTATGAAGGGAATAACCGCAAAGAGGAGAAAGATCCCAATTAGCATGGACAGCCTGCCGAAATCTGTCTCAAATATGGTAAGCTCCCGCTCGTAGGTTTCATTAAAATTACCACAGGGATGGAATTGCAGTTTTCGCATCTCTCAAAGCCTTTCAATTTTCAATTACTAAACTCTTTCAATCTCTACAAGGCCAAAGAGCCCATAAGGTTTAATCATCAATATAATGATGAGGACAATATAAGGAACAACTTCTCTTAGACCAGTGGAGATATATCCACCCGTAAAGGTCTCAAGCAGGCCGATAATAAGCCCACCAAGGATAGCACCGCCAATGCTATCAAGTCCTCCGAGAATGACCACCGGAAAGACCTTGAGGCCTATTGCGCTTACTTCGTGTACATTGATTCCATTGATAATACCAATAACAATCCCGCTCATGGCGCAAACTAAGGCCGCAATGGCCCATGACATGGCAAAAACCCTTCTTACATGAACACCTAATGCCATTGCAGCAGGCTGGTTATCAGCAACTGACCTCATGTAGATTCCCTGAGAGGAGTATTTAAAGAAAAATCCGAATAGACCAAGGAAAACCAGACCTACAATAAATGTAGCTACATTTACCCCTGGAACTTCAACAGCTCCCCAATGTAAGGTAAGTGCTTGTGGCAGAAATTCCGGGTAGCTATGTATATCCCCCCCGAAGACAAACAACATCAATCCTTTGAACATGATGGCCAGTCCAACGGTCAGCATGATGACTTCAATAAGGGCCTCACCAATCAAGGGCCGCAAGAAAAAACGCTCTATTATAAAGCCAAGAGAGAAGGAGCCTGCCAGGGCCAGGAAAAAGGCTAACCAGATAGGTAGCTTTGCCCATGCTGAAAGCACAAGGAATAAAAAGGCCCCAATTGCCATTAATTCGCCATGGGCAAAGTTAAGCACACTGCTGGACTTAAAAATCATGACAAAGCCCAGAGCGGCAAGGGCATAAAGAAAACCAAGGGATAGACCATTTATCAGTATTTGAAAGAAAAATTCCATAAAAGGGCTCCGTAATTTGGTTATTTGTTAATGGTTATTCGTTATTTGTTATTAGTTCAGCCACCAAGGCACGAAGAAATGATTATGTCTCTTATTAAAAATGATATTCAAAGAATTATATAATAATCTTGGTAGCCCACTAATAACGATTAACGTATAACGATTAACGATTTAAACTTTAACAAATAACCAAATTACGGAGCCCTTTTATGGAATTTTTCTTTCAAATACTGATAAATGGTCTATCCCTTGGTTTTCTTTATGCCCTTGCCGCTCT
>DAOVDY010000147.1 GCA_030669265.1 Desulfobacteraceae bacterium
AGTCCCCCTTTAAGCAATGCATATGATCTAATAACAAACGAGGTGGATATTCTCATTGGTGAGTTGCTAAAAATGGGAAAATCTGTTATATGGAATTAAACATGAAATTAGAAACTGGAAACTTGAAACTGGATGAAAATAATAAACAAAACCAGTACCCATTATCAACAACAAACCACTTGTTTTAAATGAAAGAATGCTTGCTAAAGACCAAATATATGTGAATGATTTACTGACTATTAATAAAAACAAAAGGAAATAATAGAATGTCTAAGGTGTGTGAAATATGCGGTAAAAGACCGGTTGTAGGCAATAATGTAAGCCATGCGCACAATAAAACAAAACGGCGCTGGTACCCAAATCTCCAAACATTGAGGGTTAAAGTAAAAGGACAGACCAAAAAAATCACAGTATGCACGAGGTGCTTAAGGTCTGGACTGGCATATAAGTAAGCAGTAGGCAGTAAGCAATAAGCAGTTTTTATCAAACATTTTTTCCCTCCATACTTCCTACTGTTTTTTCAAATCCGCTCTACCTTTAAGACCTCCTTAATCTTCTTAATTTTTGAGATAATATCTCTTAATTGAGCGTAATCAGAGACTTCAATGGTGAAGGTGGATATTCCCTTTTTATCAATAGTTGTCTGCACATTTGCGTCTAAAATATTAGCCTCGCTTTGCGTAAATATAGCACTTAAAATTGATAGCATACCCTTTTTAGCGATATTGGTAACCTTTAATTTTGCTAAATAAGTCATATCTTCGGAAGGTTCCCATTCTACTTCTACTAAACGATCTGGGTCAACATCTTGAATGTGCCGGCATTTTTTTGAATGAATGGTGACTCCCCTTCCCCTGGTAATATAACCTATAACCGATTCGCCGGCTAGTGGGTGGCAACACTTTGCAAAGCGAATAAGCATATCACTCATCCCTTTAACCTTAATCCCAGTGTCTCCTTTTTTTCTCTTTATCTTGTGAACTATCTTCTGGACAAGGCCCTCTGTCTTATCTTCTTTTATCCCTAAATGGGGAACAAGTCGGTTAAGAACCTGCTTTGCTGAAATTTTTCCATAACCAATATTGGCCAAAAGATTGTCTACACTGTTTAATGAAAATCTATGAACTACATCTAAAAGCTGCTCGCTGCTAAAGTGTCTGGTTAAATTTAAATTAAATTTTTTAAGCTCTTTTTCCAGGATATCTCTTCCGATAGTTATACTCTCTATCCTTCCTTCTTTTTTTATCCATTGTCTAATCCTGGTCTTGGCAGTAGATGTCTTTACAAACTTTAGCCAATCTTTGCTGGGCTTATGATTTTTTGAGGTAAGGATTTGAATTATATCTCCAGTTTCAAGCTGATGGGTTAAGCGAACTATTTTTTCGTTTACCTTAGCGCCGATACATCGATTCCCAATCTCTGAATGGATACTGTAAGCAAAATCAATAGGGGTTGCTCCTCTGGGAAGTTCCTTTACCTCGCCTTTAGGTGTAAAAACATAGACTTCATTGCTAAAAAGATCCAGCCTCACTGTTTCTAAAAATTCCTTTGGATTAGTCAGGCTTTTCTGTGATTCCAGCAAATGCTTCATCCATGCATATTGAGTATACATTTCTTTGCCTGATTCATATCCTTCCTTATATCTCCAGTGAGCAGCTATTCCCTCTTCGGCGATTTTGTCCATATCCCATGTTCTTATCTGTATCTCCATTCTTTCACCTAGAGGGCTGATCACTGTGGTGTGCAAAGACTGATACATATTGGCCTTGGGTAGAGAGATATAATCTTTAAAACGACCTGCTACAGGATTCCACATGGAATGGATCAGGCCTAAAACCTCATAGCAATCCTTTACAGAATTTACTATTATCCTGAATGCCAGGATATCATATACCTGGTCTATATTCAGATCCTGCTCCATCATCTTTTGATAAATGCTATAAAAATGCTTATGTCTCCCTTTTATCGTGGTTTTTATATTGGCCTCACTTAATTTTCTGCTTAGAATTTCCTTTATCTCTCGAATAAATTTTTCCTGCCCCTCTTGCCTCTGGGCAATGCCTAACCTTATATCCTTGTAAATTTTTGGCTCAAGATAAAAAAGGGATAGATCCTCCAAGGTTGATTTTAGCCAGTAAATACCCATCCTTCCTGCAAGAGGTGCATAAATATCAAGGGTTTCCCTTGCAATAGCTTCCTGTTTTTCAGGTGGTTGAAAGCCGAGGGTCTGCATATTATGTAATCGATCTGCCAGTTTAACGAGAATTACCCTGATGTCAGAAGACATAGCAAGAATCATTTTTCGTATATTTTCTGCCTGCTGTACCTCTTTGCTTAAAAAATGTATCTTGCTGATTTTGGTTACACCATCTACTATGCCTGTGACCTCTTTACCGAACATTTGTTCAATGTCTGATAACTCAGTTAATGTATCCTCAACTGTATCGTGAAGGAGACCGGAGGCGACGCTAACTTCATCCATCTTCATTTTGGTAAGAATTCCAGCAACTTCTAAGGGGTGGGTAAGGTAAGGCTCTCCTGATAAACGGACCTGTCCCTTGTGAACCTTGGCCGAATACACGTATGCCTTTTCAATCAGACCTATATCTGCGATAGGATGATACGAGAGAATATCTGAGGTTATGTCATTTAAGCGAATCATAGAGGCTTTGGATAACCTCCTTTATCGCTTCAGGGGTTTTGTCTATAGATAGTAATCTGAGATCTGGCTTAGAACGTAACTTAATCTCAATAGAATCACTTTTAAGTGTTCTTAAACTGACCGTAGCCCTTACAGGTATGCCTAAAAGATCAGCATCCTTGAGCTTGAAGCCTGGCCTTTCATCCCTATCGTCGAGAAAGACTGCGAGGCCCAAATTACTCAGATGCTGATATAAATTTTCAGCCACTTTTCTCACAGTGGCTTCATGTATTTCAAGGGGCAGGATGGTTACCTCAAAAGGAGAAATAGATATAGGAAATATAATACCGTTCTCATCGCGACTTTGTTCAATAATTGCTGCAACGACTCTGCCGATACCTATACCATAACATCCCATAATAATCGGAGTTTCTCGGCCATTCTTATCCAGAAAGTTAGCCTTAAGGGCTATAGAGTACTTGGTGCCTAACTTAAAGACCTGGCCAACCTCTATTCCCTTACCAAATACTAGCTTCCCTCCACACCGAGGACATGTATCAGAGGAAGTTATCATTCTTAAATCTGCGTATTGCTCTACCTGAAAATCCCTGCCTTCATTTACATTGAAGACATGCTTATCCTTCTTATTTGCCCCCATTACCATATTTTTCATCTCCCTAATGGCAAAATCAGCAAGTATCCGTACCTTTAAGCCAATAGCCCCTGCAAATCCCATTGGGGCACCAGTTACATCAAATACAGTTTCTGGATCTGCCATAGTAAGCTCTTGAACATTGAGTACATTTCTTAGCTTGGTTTCATTCAGGTCATGATCTCCTCTTACTAAAGCAGCTATTGGTCCATTCTCAGTTTGATAGATGAGGGTTTTTACTAGTTTTTCAGGACCAATGGATAAAAATTTAGTTACCTCGTCTATGGTCTTAATTTCAGGCGTATCTATGACTTGCAGGTCTTCTTCTTTCTCAATATTTCTGGAACCAGACTCTCTTACTGCTATCTCTGCTTTTTCTAAGTTGGATGCATAACGACAATCTTGACAACTTACAATATCGTCTTCACCACTATTTGATAAGACCATGAATTCGTGAGAAAAGCTACCACCAATAGGTCCTGTATCAGCCTCGACTGCCCGGAACTTTAGCCCGCATCTTTTAAAGATAGCCTCGTAAGCAGCATACATTTTTTCATAGCTCAGATTGGAGCCCTTTTCATCTATGTCAAAACTATAGGCATCTTTCATAATAAATTCCCGTGCTCTCATGATTCCGAATCTCGGCCTAATTTCATCCCTAAACTTCGTCTGGATCTGATACA
>DAOVDY010000231.1 GCA_030669265.1 Desulfobacteraceae bacterium
AGCCGGGTGAGTCAGCTTCACCAAGTTGGGTCAGATTGATCAACTGCATTGCATCATTATTATGAAAGCCTATTGGTATAAACACGAGTCCTGGTCTCAACTCCTTTTTCATCGTTACCTCTCTGGATATAGACCCGTGAGGGGAAGATATCCTGACTGTATCTCCCTCTTTCAGATTTATTCTGGCACTATCCTCAGGGGATATTTCCACCTCTCCCTTCAAACCAAAAGCCTTGATTCGATCTGAATAGCCGGTCCTTGTGCCGCTTCCAAGATGGTATCTCAGGGAACCCAAAATGGCTGTGAAGGGATAATCTTTATCGGATCTCTCATCTCCCGTTTTGATAACAGGGGAAAAATGGATTAACTCTCCCTCCCCATCGGGATGAAAAAGACTAATATTGCTACACTCCTTGATCCAGGATTCTTCCCCATTCCTACCCAGTTCAGTATACATGGGTACCAGGTTGATAATTTCTGCTCTTATTTCCTGTAAAGAGGAATATCTTTTGAAATAGTGCATTGTGTCGAACAGCATATCAAGGATCTCCCAGTCAGGTTTTGCCTCACCTGGTGGGGAAACCACAGGCTCAAAAGATTGGATTCTTCCCTCTAAGTTGGTAAATGTTCCACCCTTTTCACTAAAGGCAGCCCCTGGTAAAACCACGTCTGCTAATTGAGTAGTTTCAGTATCAAGGATGTCCTGGACTATTAGTAATTCCAGGTTATTTAATGCATTGCTGATGCGTTTGGGCTGTGGCAGACTACGAATAGGGTTTTCACCCATGATGTAAAGGGCCTTAAGATTATGCTTTTCTGCCTCCTCGATCATACGAATTATATTGAGTCCTGGATCTGGGGAAAGCTTGACCTCCCAGTTCTGCTCCCAGTGTTTGCGTATTATATCATTGTTAAGGGATTGGAGGCCGGGAAGGAAATCTGGAGCTGCCCCCATATCCCACGCCCCCATCTGGTTGTTCTCCCTTGCAAGGAGATAGATACCTTGCCCATCACCACCCAGACTTCCGGTCATCAGTGCAAGATTGAGCAGGGCATCCATAGCCAGGGTCCCATATCTCTGCTGCATGATGCCGTGACCGATCACAAAGGCTATTTTTTTTCCTTCAATAAGATCTGCTGATTTTTCCATCAATTCTATACTAAGCCCGGTAACCCGAGACACCTTTTTAAGGTCGACCGATGAAAGGCCATCACAGTAAAGATCAAAACTTTCAGTGAACTTGTTAATAAAATCGGTATCATATGACTGTCTCTTATAAAGAATGGCTGCCAGAGCATTTATCATCGCGTAATCGCTGTGTGGGGCGATAGGAAGCCAAAGGGAGGAGAAAGGAACTAATCCTGTTTTTCTCGGATCCGCAACAATCAATGGGATTCCCTTCATCCTTGAAGCTCGCTTAAGGTAATAACCGACCACAGGTGCGGATTGTGTGGGGTCGGCCCCTATAACAAAAATTATTTCAGCCTCCTCAAGCCCAGATAAAGGTTTAATGCGATCACCACCAATTAGCTTTTCATTGATCAGGTTTATTACAGCCTTCCCTGACCCATAACTGCCGTTATCCACGTTATTTGTGCCCAAAATAACACGGGCCATTTTTTGAAAAATGTAATTTTCCTCAACCGTGCATTTGGATGAACCGAGAAATGCCAGGCTTTGAGGTCCATTTTTCTTCTTTATTGAGATAAGTCCTTTAGCAACAACCTCGAGTGCCTCATCCCAGGTGGCAGGTGACAGTTCCCCATCTCTACGAATCAATGGATGAGTCAATCTTTCAGAAACGTTTAAAAAGTCATGGGCAAAATGGCCCCGGACACATAGGGTAGAACGATTAACTGTATCTTCTTTGTGTGAAGGATTTACTTCTATGATTTGCCCATCAACCGAGCCCATCACTAAAGAACAACCCACACCGCAGAACCCACAGATGGTTGATGATTCTTTTTGAGGGGACCCCACATATCTGGTATTTTTCAGCGATAATGCACCTGTAGGGCACAGAGATACACAGGTACCGCAGAATGTACAACTGGATTTCTCCAGAGGCATTTCATGCACTGTGGCTGGTCGGGATTTAAATCCCCTGAGATTATAATCAATAGCGCCAACCACGACCAGCTCATGGTCGGCACGAATACACTTGCCGCAAAGAATACACTTACTGAGATCCCTGATAATAAAAGGATTCGCCTCCTCCAGGCCGGTATAATGGGGCATAGGATAAAGCCCTATCTGGCCGACACCCAGTTCGGCGGCAATCTGTCTCAACTCGCATCTGTTTCCCTGGCTACATACGATGCAGGACTCAGGGTGGTTGGCCATCATCAGGCGGATAATATTTATCCGGTGCTTTTTAATGGTGGGAGATTCTGTCTGTATGACCATATTTGGAGATACAGGAGTAACGCAGGAGGCCATAATTCGACCACTTTTTTCATCTTCCACTATACAGAGCCGACAGGCGCCAACCGGTTCCAAGTGGGGATGATGGCACAGGGTAGGAATATTGATACCATTTTCCAAGGCTGCATTTAAAATGCTCGTTCCTTGAGAGCAATTGATATTTTTCCCATTAATGGTGAGGCTTATCTCTTCCAAGGGTTTTTGCTCCTCTAAATTAGGGGCTTTGCCCCAATTGGATTATTGGAGTAATGGAGTATTGGAGTGATGAGCTTGCTTGAAGGCTAAGGACATAAGGCAAAATGCTCAAGACAAAGCAAATATTTTTGGCCTTCCGCCTAAGCCTTATGCCTGATTTTAAATTACTTTTCAGTTTTTAACACCCAGTACTCCAGTACTCCATCACTCCATGTGGATGGCACCTATCACTAAAAGTTACTTTAACTTCAATAAGTTGTATAATTTCCAAGACGTT
>DAOVDY010000083.1 GCA_030669265.1 Desulfobacteraceae bacterium
GCTGCATTCATTTTTTTAATAAAGTATCGGAACCTTATCTAATAAAGTAATGGAGGTAATTATGGATCCAGTGGATATGCTATCTACAGTTAATCTGGGTGTTCCCCTTTATATGGTTATCTCTTTTGTAGTTATAATTTCTTTATGTCTCCTGTTTAGTCGAATACAGTTAGGGCTTGCCGTGTCATATCTCTTTGTCTTTTATATTGGGTATTTTTACAATAAAACACTCTTGCTTAAAGTTATTGAAGGCTCTATTATAGGAACAATAATATATGCAAGCCTTGGTCTTATTATCATTATTTTGGCCATTATCTCTTTCATTTCCTCCAATAAGTAAAACCCACTAGAATTCTACATAAGACATTCTAACGGGACCAGCAAATTTTACCTCTAAACCTTTTATTGCCTGAGGTGGATTAAGGATTTCTTATGGCTGAGGGAAAAATAATTGAATACATTGACCAGAGAAAAATTGTGCTCTCTGTATGCCTGAAAGATAAGGGGAACAAGCTACAACTTTTAACCATATCTAACCATGAGGTAAGTATTTCTCCCAAAAGGGCTCTTCTCATTTCATCTGCCATTTTAAACACCTCTAGGTCAAAGGGAGAATTACTAAAGGAGTTAAAAGTAATTGAAAAAATACGAACCGATTATATGACACAAGCATCTGTTCAAGATCTCTGGGAACTCACTCATGAGGAAAATAGGGCTTTTACCTATAAATATCTTGCACAGCTTTCCTTTGGCAGAGATATCACTGATGATCACATATCTGCTCTGGTTAGGGCCCTCTTTGCAGACGGGGCCTATTTTAAGATAAAAGATGGCTCTTTTATCCCCAACAGTCCGGATAAGGTAGAACAAATAATAAAGGCAAGAGAAGCTGCTGAATTAAGAGAGCGGGAGTTAGCAGAAGGAGCGAATTTCCTTAGAGAGGTAATAAATACCAGCCATCCTGAGGAACCCCCCTTAAAGGACAAGATTATTGAACTA
This sequence comes from Desulfobacteraceae bacterium, assembly GCA_030669265.1. Classification (GTDB taxonomy): domain Bacteria; phylum Desulfobacterota; class DSM-4660; order Desulfatiglandales; family B25-G16; genus B33-G16. The sequence continues at coordinate 1,000 of DAOVDY010000083.1, forward strand.
CTCATTCAGCTTGCCCTTAATGGAAAAGATGCCCCAGATTATAAGCTTGGTAATGAAATGTTTTCTCGGGCGGGAATAAAGAATATCGACAGTGCTCGCCACATATTAGTAAACCTGAATATATGGGATGAGGATGAAAACCTTGATCTTCACAGGTTTAAAATCAGGCCCAATTTCAGTGAGCTTACCCTTAAAGAAACAGATAGTGTAATGAAAAAAGAGGTAGACTCCGCTGAACGGGAAGATCTGACAAGTATATCTATCTTTACCATTGATGGACCGCATACTAAGGATTTTGATGATGCATTAAGCTTGGATCCTGTTGGGGAAGGTTATAGGCTTGGTGTTCATATTACTGACTTAACTCCATTTATCAAGGTTGACGGACACTTAGATAGAGAAGCCTCTAACAGAGCAAGCTCGATCTACCTTCCGGTTACCCAAATCCCCATGTTTCCGCCAAGTCTTTCTAATAATGCATTAAGTTTGGTAAAAGGCTTTAAGCGGTTTGCTATATCCCTTTTTGCACATTTTGATAGGGATTGGAACCTGAACAATTTTCATTTTACACCTACCATCGTAAGGGTAGAAAAACAGCTTACCTACGATCAAGTAAATACAATATATAAGGAAGAGCCGGTTTTTTCGGCTCTCTATCAATTGTGCCAAGCACTTAGGCAAAAGAGGGTCGCAAATGGCGCCATGCTTATCCCTCTCCCAGAAATCCATTTTGAATTCGACAATAATTCAGGTATATGTCCCAGATTGATAGAACAGAATGCTCCCTCTAAAATTATCGTCTCAGAATGTATGATTCTGTATAACTGGTTAATAGCAAAGTTTGCCTTTGAAAATGGTCTGCCTGTCCTTTATAGAAGCCAAGAATCACCTCAGGAAAGATTGTCAATTGATGACTCTAATTATATCTATTATGTATTTCAGCAAAGGCGAAAGCTTCGGCCTCTTTTTATAGACACAATACCTCATCCACATAGTAGCCTTGGGGTTGATATATACACCAACGCAACCTCCCCATTAAGAAGATATACTGACGTGCTTGTCCAGAGGCAAATTCATTCTGTCATATTTCAGAAAAGTCCTGTATATGAAGAATTGAGGCTTAAAGAGCTAAATATGGTGATACAGCAGACATTAAAAGATATTGATTTAATAAAGAGAAACCAGGTCCGGTATTGGATACTTAAGTATCTTGCAGGATGTATAAATGATACCTTTAATGCTATTGTTTTCCAAAAACTTAAGTATAAGTATTCGATAATATTAACTGATTTACTTTTCGTTGCTGATCTTCCAAAAGGAAGAGGTCTTGAGCTATCACCAGGTGAAGAGATAAAGGTGGCTGTTAAAAAATCGGATCCCTGGGATGACATACTAATCCTTGAGATAGCCAATTAACCTTATCGCATCATTTGTGGATTGTAGCGCTACACTACGCCTCAACTACTTTCTTTAAAATCAATGTACCGTTTCTATCATATACAAATATCTTAAAAATGAGTGGTCTATTGATTGATTTGTTGAGTGTATATTGACTGCTGATTGATTTGAATCTTTGTATGAAAAAACGCTGTCCGCTTCTATAGTTTATAGGGATTCCATCTTTAAGGGGTGAGTTGGGATAAACCCAAACTTCAGATTTGTCCGAATCCTTTATGCTGACAAGGACAAATATATACCCGCCAATAGGTTCCTCATTCACCTGTTTGTTTATAATCCTGAAGTCAACCTTAATTGTCGATTTATTTCTTTCTACCTTCAATTCATCAATGTCCACAAGTTTGGTCAAAGATGATTCAGTATGGTCCACCGTGGACAGAGGCCTTGGACTTTGATCTTTTTTCTCTGTAATATAATCGTCCAATAGGGCAATGTGCTGTTTAGATTCCTCAAGACTCTTTTTTGCCTTTATAAGCATTGCTCTAAGCTCAGCATTTTCATCTGCCAGCATTTTATTGTTTCTATAGTAATCAATGAATAGGTTGGTAAAAAAAATGGTCACTACAATATAGAAGATAAAAAACAGCGAAACCCATAATAGAAAATGGGCGGATATCTTAAATGTCCTTACCTTGCCTACGCCCTTAAAGATCATAACTGTCAGACGCTCTTTTGCCTTAGAGGGCCTTCTTATCTCCCTTTCTCTCTTCCTGATATCGCCCATGTCTCTCTCTTGATTTGTCATCTTCTATCTCTTTGAATCAATTCGGCCGTTGTTCCCTATCACGATATTGATCGGCACTGTACATTTCTCACAGCATTATGATAAGCAACCAAACTGTATATACAAGGGTAATTAGTTTATACCTGGAACACCCTGGCAAAAATCTCATCCACATGTTTTAGATGATAATTGAGGGAAAATATTTTCTCTATTTCTTTATCGTCAAGATACTCTCGAACATCCGAATCGCTTAAGAGAAGTTGCTTGAAGCTTTCTCCACTACTCCAAGCATTAAGAGAAATTCTCTGTGTCAGTGAATAGGCGTGCTGACGAGAGCATTCTTTTTCTATCAAGGCCAGTAACACCTGCTGGGAAAAAATCAGGCCCTTTAGTTTTTCAAGATTATGTGTCATAGTATCTTTATTCACCACCAAATTTTTTATCATCCTCATTAATCGATTGAGCATGTAATCTATAAGAATGGTGCTATCTGGCGCAATTACCCTTTCCACAGAGGAATGACTGATATCTCGTTCGTGCCAAAGCGGCATATTTTCCATGGCAGCAATACAATTGGACCTAACAAGCCTAGCCAATCCCGAGAGGTTTTCTGAGCCAATAGGGTTCTTTTTATGCGGCATCGCAGATGAGCCCTTTTGACCCGGGCTAAAGGCCTCTTCTACCTCCCCAACCTCTGTTCTCTGGAGATGTCTTATCTCTGTGGCTATCTTTTCAACTGAGCCTCCAAGGATAGCCAAGGTAGTAAAATATTGTGCATGCCTATCCCTTTGAATAATCTGAGTTGAAATCTCCGCCTGTTTAAGATTCAAATGGTCACAGACATATTTTTCTATTCTTGGAGGTGTATTAGCAAAAGTTCCTACAGCCCCGGATATTTTTCCATAGCTTATTACATCCAATGCTTGCTTGAGTCGTGTGAGAATTCGTTGCATCTCGCTGTACCATACTGCCAATTTGAGGCCGAATGTTATGGGTTCTGCGTGGATACCGTGGGAGCGGCCTATCATGACTGTATCCTTATATTCAAAGGCCTTTTCCCTTAAGATATCCATGAGGTTGTGAACATCATCTATAATGATCAGCATTGCCTCTCTAAGTTGTAGGGCAAAGGCGGTATCTAAGATATCGGATGATGTTAAACCCAGGTGGATGAATCGAGCATCAGGGCCCACAGACTCCTCAACGTTGGTTAAAAAGGCAATTACATCGTGTTTTACCGTTTCCTCAATTTCCAAAATCCTGTCAATAGAAACGCTCGCCTTTTTCTTAATATTATCGAGGGATTTTTGTGGAATCATTCCCTCTTTGGCCATGGCCTCGCATACAAGGAGTTCGACCCGAAGCCATTTGTCAAAGCGGCTCTGGGGCTCCCATATCTTTGCCATCTTGGCACGTGAGTATCGCTCAATCATGTAAGCACCTAACAATATATCAGCTATTTATTTTCCTATAAGCTACTTTGCTGATAAGATCAAGATAAATAGATGATAAGAGGGCAGTTTTCTCCCCTATACAATCAGCAAGTACTATTCCTGTAATGTATTGTGCTTCAATCAGTGCATATTAAACCTGATCGTTCTATTCCAGAGAAATATTCGGTAATTATAAATGATTTACCAAAAAACATAGATAACTATTTTTTCTTGACATAGATACATCTTACACTAATTATTAATCTCTATTCATATCTTGAATACATATTTCAGAGATTTTAAATTGAAAAATTATCCAAAAAAGAAGTAGAATATAATGGTAAATATCATCTCAATACTTATTCATTCTATTAGAGAATGGATAATAACAGGACAAGCGAGACTATATCATGATGTAAATGTCAAAAGGAGAGAAGAATGACAAGAAGAATATCTATTTTTTTAGGAATCCTGTTTATTGTGCTATTAGGATCTTCGATTATTTTAGCCTCTGAGGAGCTTACCTTGGAGGAGAGCATTAAGATAGCCTTAGAGAAGAGCTTATCTATCTACTCA
>DAOVDY010000264.1 GCA_030669265.1 Desulfobacteraceae bacterium
GTTAGGCAGAGGGCATATTCAGCGAATAAAAGAGAGGGTCAGGAAGGCATAACAAAAAACACGAAAGTCCTTCCTTAATGGGCCTAAGGCGCATTAAACTTCTGAGCAAATACAAATAATCTCACAGTTACTAAGCACAGCATTTTATTGTTTGCATTGTATATAACCGAGAAGGGTCTATGATGGTCATGAGGTCTTATCTGTCGTTCCAAGGCTCTCGGCCTGGTCTTTTCTACGACTTATCTGCAGGGGAGTCTTGCCCCCTCCGCATTCCCCTGATAAATCAGGAGCTGCGGTTTCCCCCACTGATAAGTCGTGAAAAGGACAGCGGCCTTCCACCAGTCACTTCAGAAAAGACCTCATGCCCCTCTCGATATTGCAAACTATTTGATGCTCTCAGTAGTATATTGAATAAGATGGTAGCCATAGCTCAACATTAAATCTACAGAGCTTTTCTTGACAGATTAAAACGGAATTGATATAAGAAATTAAAAATTTTTTAAAAATGGAGGTCTTGTTATGGCTGAGGAAGAGGTTGGTGTAGTTGTCAAGTTTTTTGCCAAGCCAAGCGTGGCTGCTATAGATGTGACAAAGGGATCTATTAAAAAGGGCGATACCCTGATGTATAAAGGTCACACTACTGATTTTACCGAAGAGGTAGCGAGCATGGAGATCGATAACCAATCTGTAGATGAAGCAAAGGTTGGTGATATGATTGGTATTCAGGTAAAGGAGAGGGTAAGGGAAAAGGACAAAGTCTATAAGGTTGTGGACTAAAATACTATGCCTTTAAGTGGAAGAATTTAAATTAAAGCCACATCTTACACAACAATCTTTCTTTTTCTGTTTAAAACCACAATTTGGGCAGAGAATAAAATCCTCTGTGGAAAGTATACGTTTTTGTTCAACAGAGAATTTATCTGGAAATTCCCCAGTCTCTTGAATATTAACAAACCCTCCGGCATTAATAATGGCCTCAGCATATTTCCGAGCTTCCTCTAAGCTTAAATCCCTCTTCAAAACTACTGGAGCCCTTTCGATATATTTATCTAAGGTAGAGCCAGAAACCCCAAGTTTGGCCATATTTTGCCGGAAAATCTCTTCCTCAGCCTTTATACCAAAAAGAGCAATCCTGTATTTCTTTGCCATTTTTTCCAAAACCTATTTTTTTAATGATTGGATAACTTCCTTAGTAAAATATGACTCCTGACATCCTATGGCAAATCCTGATCCCAAAAGGAATATACTACGTTGATTCAATAGTCACTCTTTTAATAGATCCAGAAATCGGATATTAATGTGGATTTAAGACCAGATCAATCGTATGTCAAGACAAAAAGATACTAACCCTGGAATTCTTTTTCTTGCATAAAAATATTATCGTATGATAATTAAAGCAGCTTATAAAAACTTGAATCGTTTAGCAGTTACGTAGTTTAGTAATAAAACCACATAACTCAAGCATTCGACGACTCGATCACTCAATCAACTTTTAATAGAAATATATACTTTGACGGAATTATTAAATAAAAAGGGGAATATCAAAACCAAAAAAGTTACTTTTGATAATAACGAATTAGCAAGAAGTCTTTATGGAGAAAGGAACAGCAATCTCCGGTTGATAGAAAAACGGCTCAATATAATAATTAATATTAGAGGAAATGACATCATTTTACAAGGTGACTTTCCTGAATTAGAAACGGCTGAAAATTTATTAACCCAGCTCTATGGATTACTTAAAGAAGGATACCCTATCTACGAGAGAGATGTTGATTATTCACTCAGAATCCTGAGTGGTAACCATAAAGCAGAGCTTAAACCAATTTTTTTAGACAGAATATACATCCCATCAAAAAAAAAGACAATAACACCCAAGAGTATCAACCAAAAAATTTATATTGATGGCATAAGAAAATACGATATTGTATTTGGTATAGGACCAGCTGGCACAGGGAAAACATATCTTGCTATGGCAATGGCCATATCATCTTTAATGAAAAAAGAAATAAATAGGGTAGTCTTAGTAAGACCAGCTGTGGAGGCAGGTGAAAAATTGGGTTTTTTGCCAGGAGATCTATATGAAAAGGTGAATCCATACCTGAGACCACTATACGATGCCCTCCATGATATGATGGATTTTGAAAGTGCTTCACGCCTTATGCAAAGTAATGTAATAGAGGTAGCTCCTTTAGCCTTTATGAGAGGAAGAACGCTTAATGATTCTTTTATTATATTAGATGAAGCTCAGAATGTAACATCTGAACAGATGAAGATGTTTTTGACACGCCTTGGTTTTAGCTCAAAAACAGTCATAACCGGAGATATAACCCAGACAGACCTTCCTGAGGGAAAGGCTTCGGGTCTTATACAAGCCAGAGATATCTTAGCTGATATAACAGAGATAAAATTTGTTTATTTTGGGAGAGAAGATGTTGTGAGGCATCCATTAGTCCAAGAAATTATAGATGCCTATGATAAACTGGATACTTGATGCTGGATACTCTTTAACTTTAGGCATTTTAATATAAATATCATGGCAGAGAAGAAGAAAAAGATCGCCCCAAT
>DAOVDY010000164.1 GCA_030669265.1 Desulfobacteraceae bacterium
GATGTCTATCAGATGGATGAGATGGGCCTCAATAAGATCAGAAACCGGGAAATAGGCTTTGTTTTTCAGCTTCATCATCTTCTGCCTGAATTTAATGCTGAGGAAAACACTATGATACCAGCCCTTATATCAGGTTACAGTAAGGCGAAATCCGCTGAAATGGCTTCAGCCATACTTTCCCAGGTGGGTTTAGAAGATAGATTAAAACACCGAGTTGGAGAGCTTTCTGGAGGCGAACAACAAAGGGTTGCAATTGCCAGGGCCTTGATTATGGGTCCTAAATTGCTTTTGGCAGATGAGCCTACAGGAAACCTTGATAAGGCGACAGGTGATGAGATAACAAAGCTGTTACTTTCCCTTAATAAAAACAGAGGCCTGGCCTTAATTATAGCTACTCATAATTTGGAACTGGCACATAAGATGTCGAAACAGTTGTACTTAGTTGATGGCAGGTTTGGATGATTCAAAAGACATTCTCTTATTTTGGCCGTGTATTACGGCCTTTTTCTGTTTTATTACTTCTCCTTCTTTTCTTGACACCTCCCGATGTAATGGCACTCTTACCAGAGAAGATAGCAGTTCTTCCTTTCAAGATTTATATGCTGAAGCCTATGGATCATCTTGTTTTAGGCCTCCAAGAGATGCTAACAGCAAGATTGGCAAAGGAAGGATTTGACCTTATCAGTCCCGCGACGATAAACAAGGGTGAATTATCAAAGGTAAAAGTATCAGAGTTAGATGTCGCAAGAAGGATGGGAAAAGAGAAAGGGGTTGATTGGGTAATAAAAGGGAGTCTTACTCAGATCGGAAAGAAGATCAGTCTCGATCTTGCAATCATTCCCATATCAACTGAAAAGAGACCTTTCTCTATTTTTGTCGTAGGGGACAGAATAGATAAATTAGATCAGGTAATGGAGAGGGTAGCAGCAACAGCAACAAACCGAATTAAAGGTGTTATCCAGATAGATTCAATCTCTGTTCAAGGAAATAAGAGAATAGAAACAGATGCCATCCTTGCAGTCATTGAGAGCCAGAAAGGGGCGAAATATGACCAAGACACCCTAAATAAAGATCTTATATCCATATATCAGATGGGTTTTTTCGAGGATGTCCAGATAGACACTGAGGAGAGTCCAGGAGGTAAATCGGTAGCCTTCAAGGTGAGTGAAAAGCCATCAATCGGAAAGATTACACTATTGGGGACAAAGAAGATTGATCAAAAGGATCTAGTGGAGGTTTTAGGTATTAAAAAATATTCTATTATTAACATGAAAGTTATCAAAGATAGCATAGAGAGGTTAAAAGATCATTACCATCAAAAAGGATATTATCATGTTGAGATAAAAGAAAGCCTTGAGGATCTTCCCAATAATGAAGTGTCAATCATTTATCAAATTAAAGAGGGAGATAAGGCCTATATAAGGGAAATTATTTATGAAGGGAATGTTGCATTTGATGATGATGATCTGAAAGATCTTATGGAGACAAGCGAAAAAGGTTTTTTCTCTTTTCTTACTGAATCTGGACATCTGGATAAAAAAAAGCTGGAAGGTGATATATTCAAGATAAAATCATTTTACCAGAACAATGGCTATATAAAGGCAAGAGTGGGGGAGCCAGATATTTCTTACAAAGAAGATGAGGGGCTTATAATCACTGTTACCATTAATGAAGGCCCTCAATATGCTATTGGTAAGGTCATGCTTGAGGGAGATCTCATCAAAGATGTTGATGAACTTTACCAAGCACTTAAAATAACAAAAGAGAAGGTGTACAATAGAGAAGTTATTAGGTCTGACACATTATCTTTAAGTAAGGTTTATTCAGACGAAGGTTATGCCTTTATTGATGTTTCTCCTGATATCAAAGAGGATGATAAAGCCCATAAGGTTGATATTACGTATAAAATTGTTAAGGGAAAAAAAATTAGATTTGAGAGGATTATAATAACTGGAAATGATAAAACCAGGGATAAGGTTATTCGGCGGGAATTAAAAGTTATTGAGGGGGGATATTTTAGTGGGGAAAAGTTAAAGAGAAGTAGTCAGAATCTTCATCGCCTCGGTTTTTTTGAGGAGGTGGAGGTTAATACAAAAAAAGGAAGCAGTGATGAAGAGATGGTCCTTGATATACATGTCAAGGAGAGACCAACCGGTATGCTTTCCTTTGGTATCGGATATAGTTCAGATGAACATACAATAGGGACACTTCAAATATCACAAAATAACCTGTTTGGCCGGGGGCAATCGCTATCAGCTAAGGCCTCCCTGAGCAACAAGGCTGCTAGGTATACCTTAAGTTTTACTGAACCATGGCTTTTTGATAAGCCGTTATCAGCAGGTATTGATCTTTATGACTGGGAATATGAGTATGACGAATATATCAAAGACAGCACTGGTGGAAGGTTGAAACTTGGTTTTCCATTAGGACTTGATTTCACTAGGGGCTCAGTTATCTATACATATGATGATGCTGATATCTCAGATGTATTAGAAACAGCCTCTCAGATAATAAAGGATATGATAGGAAGAAATGTTACCAGTAGTCTGACCCTTGGGGTTTCCAGGGATAGCAGAGACAGACGCTTTAATGCAAAAAAGGGCTCTGTTAACTCCTTTACAGTGGAATATGCAGGAGGCTTTCTGGGAGGGGATAACTATTTTACCAAATGCAGAGCCAGGTCAGCTTGGTTTTTCCCTTTTTTCTTGGATTCAGCATTTTCTATCCAGGGAAAATGGGGCTATATTAACCAGAGGCCGGGAGGCGAATTGCCCGTTTACGAAAAATTTCGATTAGGAGGAATGAATACGGTAAGGGGATTTCGGTATGGCACTATTTCCCCTATTGATCCGACTACTGGTGATCGGATAGGCGGAGAAAAAATGATGGTCTATAACATTGAGTTTCGTTTTCCTATACAGAAGGAACAAGGAGTAATGGGTGTTTTATTTTTTGATGCTGGAAATGTCTTTACGAATGATGAAAGCTATGCCTTTAGGGGAATTAGGATGGGTGCCGGTATAGGTATACGATGGTATTCACCAGTAGGGCCTCTAAGGTTGGAATGGGGAAAAAATCTTGATCCCGAGCCTGGAGAGGCAGAAAGCACATGGGAATTTACCATCGGAACACCATTTTAGTGCCTGTTGCATTTATTCTGATCCCAACGCAGTTGACTAATATACGAGGAATAATGTAGTATTCAACCTGAGTTTTTCGTTGACTTATTTTATAACGAGCAGCCATTACATTAAAAAATGGAGTTAGTGATGAAAAAGAGTTTCTTGTTTTCTGTTATTATCGTTGTAATCCTACTAGTTTACAATGTAGTTTTAGCAGAGGATTTTGCCAGAGTTGGTTTAATTGACTTTCAGAGATGTCTTAAAGAATCTAAGGAAGGGCAAAAGGTTTTTCAGATTCTCAAGAAGAAGAAACATAATCTCCAGAAACGGCTTGATGCAATGCAGAGAGAACTTTTGGAATTAAGGAAGGAATTAGATAAGCAGACTATGATGTTGAGTATGGATGCCCAAGAAGATAAAAAGAAGACTATTGAAAGAAAGACCAGAGAGTTAAAATATCTTTACAAGGATTTAAATGAAGAAATGGTAAGGGCGCAAGAAAAGGAA
>DAOVDY010000267.1 GCA_030669265.1 Desulfobacteraceae bacterium
GTATACAGTGGATAATGCTGTAGGACCATCTCATGAGCTTACTGAAAGTAAAATCAAATATATTGTTGAACAACTAAAAGATGGCATTAAATTCCTTGAAAAAACCACAGGACGAGATTTCGATGATGAATTAATGTACAAAGCAATAAGAAATCATTTTGTTTCAACCTCGAAATGGGCAGAGATCTGTGAGTTGAATAAGGCTATACCTGCACCACTTGATGAAAAATCTATATACTCGTTGTATGTCCTTGGAACTCTTCAAAAAGCCGGTAAACAAGTAGCTGACTATTATGAAAAAGATCTTCTACCAGAGGTACAAGACAGAGTTAAAAGAGGTATCGCAGCAGTGCCCAATGAAAGTTTCAGGGTAATGTCAGATACACAGCCACCATGGAGTTTTCTAAGCATTTTCCGTTATCTTGAAAAATTTGGATGTGTCAGCGTTGGCTCACTTTATACTTTTGGTCTTATCGGTCAATGGGAAGTTAAAAAAGATGGTACTTGGGGTCCAAAGACGATACCTGATGTAGAATTCTCTAGTAGAGACCAAGCACTTTATGAATATATTAAATATGAGTTGCATAAACCCGAGTGGCAACATTTCTATTCATGTCACTTTAAGAGTGATCTGATGATACGAATCGCTAAGGAATGGAAACTAAGTGGTGTGATGCTTCACTATAACAGAGGCTGCGAGGGTTTGAGTGTTGGAATAGCAGAAAACAGACTTGCTCTTCTTGATGCTGGTTTCCCAGTTATGGGATTTGAGGGTAACAATGCTGATGAAAGAGAGTTTGATGAAGCCCGGACAAAAGCTAAAATTAATGCGTTTATGGAGACGCTTGGAGCTAAATAATAGAGGGATAAAAATATGATAACTATGGGTATAGATATAGGTACAAAAAACATTAAAGTAGTAATTTTAGAAGACAGTAAAATCGTTGGAAAATCTAATGTTCTTGCAGGATTTGAAGTAGATAAAAGTGCAAAAAAAGCAGTAGATATGGCCCTTAAAGAAGCAGGTATCAAAAAAGATGATATTGAAAAGACAGTATCTACTGGAGCAGATGAAAAACTCGCTCCTTTTTATGATGATACCAAATCTGTAGTAGGCTGTGACTCACTTGGAGCTGTATTTCTTCATCCTAATGCTAGAAGTGTTATCGACGTAGGTGCTGAAGAAGGCCGTGGTATGAGATGTGACGAAACCGGGAAAATTATAGATTTTGAGGTGAATGAAAAATGTGCCGCAGGAGCTGGTGCCTTTACTGAGGCTATGTCTCGAGCCCTTGAGGTAAAACTTGAAGATCTTGGCGCTCTTTCTTTGAAAGCTACTGAGGAGATTCCTATGAATGCACAGTGCACGGTTTTTGCTGAGTCAGAGGTTGTAACAATGGTGCATAATAAAGTTTCAAAGGCAAATATGGCTAGAGCGGTTCATGATGCTATGGCAAGTAGGATTACATCAATGGTTAGAAAAATAGGTTTCAACAAAGACGTAGTACTTGTAGGTGGAGTAGCAAACAATATAGGTTTTGTTGATTCACTTAATAAAGATCTTGAATTTGAAGTAGTAGTGCCAAAGTATCCTGAATATGTAGGTGCGCTGGGTGCTGCGCTTGCTGCTGCTGGTTGGAAAGGAGATAAATAAAATGACAGAAAAAGCTGAACTTTGGAGATGGACTGAGTCACGATGGACTAACCCTGACCTTGATTGGAAAGGTAAGATAATTACTTCTGGAGTGGATGTGGGATCAGTTAGTTCCCAGGCTGTTATTCTTGCAGATGGTAAACTTTATGCGTATTCTAATATGAGAACTGGTTCGGATAGCCCTGATTCTGCTATGAAAGCGATAAACTGGGCTATGGAAAATACAGGCCTCAAACTAGAGGATATAAAATATACTGTTGGAACCGGATACGGTCGTGTAAATGTTCCATTCAGCCAACGTGCTATCACAGAAATTGCCTGTCATGCACGTGGTGGTAATTTCATGTATGGGCCTTCTGTTCGAACTATTCTGGATATGGGTGGTCAGGATTGTAAGGCTATACATTGTGATGAACGTGGAAAGGTTACAAATTTCCTTATGAATGATAAATGCGCAGCTGGAACAGGTCGAGGGATGGAAGTATTTGCTGATCTTCTAGGTGTATCTATTAATGATGTTGGTGATCTTTCTCTTAAGGTAGATAAAGAACCACCACCAGTAAGTAGCACCTGTGTTGTATATGCAAAAACTGAGGCTACTGGACTGCTTAGAGAGGGTTGGCCAAAGAATAAGGTATTGGCGGCATATTGTTCTGCTATGGCTCATAGGATTATAACACTCCTTGAAAGAATAGGTGTCGAAAAAGATTTTGCCATAACCGGTGGAATAGCAAAGAACGTAGGAGTAATTACAAGGCTTGAGAAAGAAGTTGGAGTACCAATAATGAGGACCGATGAATACGATACACAGATTGCTGGTGCCCTTGGTGCTGCCCTATTTGCTAAAGCACTACTGGATAAAGGTAAGAAATAGTTTGG
>DAOVDY010000245.1 GCA_030669265.1 Desulfobacteraceae bacterium
TGCCAGAGGTATTAGATTATTTAAAAGGGATGAAGGATGACATTATTCTTAATATCGATGATTTTAAACAAAAACAACCAATCCAACAAGGCTCATTATTTATATCCCAGCCCGAACCCTCATTCGCCCGGTATAAGGTAAATGTCTTGATTGACAACTCAAAATTAAAAGGTGCTCCAGTTATAATCGAAACCAACCCTACCTATCCTAATCTCTTTGGCAGAATAGAGAAGCAGTCGCAGTTTGGTACCCTGTTTACAGATTTCACCATGATACGACCCGGAGCACTCCACAGGGCGAGTGGCGGCTATCTCATTATCAAGGCCATCGATTTGCTGCGAAGTCTTGGATCTTGGAATGCCCTTAAGAGGGCGATTAAAAATAAAGAGATTAGGATTGAAGAGCTGGCAGAAGAGATAGGATTTATATCAACAAAGACCTTAAAACCTATGCCTATCCCTCTTAATATCAAGGTCATCTTGATAGGTGATCCTTATATATATCATCTTCTCTATTCTTTAGATACGGATTTTAAAAAGATGTTTAAGGTCAAGGTCCAACTCGATGATAATATTAAGATGGTTAAAAAACAGATTAATAATTATCTCTTCTATATTGCTAAGGTATGTGAAGAAGAAGAGCTGCTTGAAATTGATAAAAAAGGGCTGGCGAGGATAATAGAGTATACATCTGAATTGGTAGGAAACCAGCGAAAGATGTCGCTTAAATTGCCAGAAATAAAAGATTTGGTGGTAGAGGCTAACTTCTGGGCCAATCAGAGGGGTAAAAAACTTATTGAATCAAGTGATATCGAGAGGGCCATTGATGAAAAGGCGCAGAGATCAAATCTTATTGAGGCGAAACTCCAGGAAATGATTGAAGAAGATACCATCCATATCCAGACACGAGGGAAGGTTGTAGGCCAATTAAATGGTTTAACCATTTATGATTTAGGTGACTATATCTTTGGCAGGCCTGTAAGGATAACTGCGACAGCTACCCCTGGCAAGGAAGGGGTTGTTGATATCGAGCGGGAGGCCAAAATGAGCGGTAATATTCATACGAAAGGCGTCCTGATTATGGAAAGTTACCTAAAAAATAAATATGCATTGGAGAAACCTCTTGCCCTTTCAGCTAGTCTTACATTTGAGCAAAGCTACGGAATGATTGATGGAGACAGTGCCTCGGCAGCTGAACTTTTTACGATTCTCTCCTGTTTATCAAATAGACCTCTCTATCAGGGTATTGCTGTTACCGGTTCTGTAAGTCAATTAGGTGAATGTCAGCCTATCGGTGGAGTCACCAGGAAAATAGAGGGTTTTTTTGATGTCTGCAAGGCCAAAGGTCTCACTGGGAAGCAAGGTGTTATTATCCCAAAAAGAAACATAAACGACTTGATGCTTAAAAAAAAGGTTATATCTGCTGTAGAAAAGGGTAAATTTCATATCTATGCTATTGAAAATATGGATGAGGGGATTGAGATCCTCACCGGTGTCAAGGCAGGAATAAGGAATAAAGAAGGAAAGTATAAAAGAAATACCCTCAATTATCTGGTAATGAAAAGGTTAAAGATGATGAGTGAGTCAGTCAAAGAGTCGGAAGAGAAAACAAAGAGAAAGGTAAAGAAGGGTACACGTTCAGCGGTCAACAAACAGCCACCCACACGATAAAAAAAGCGGCAGAGTATTGATAAAGGAGCTTTTCAGGCTACCTTCTGCCATGTTTCTGATCGTTCAATTTCTACACTCGTTTGTTAATCATAAGATAGGCGAGTTTTTTCGTCAACTAATGTTGGCTGAATGATTTTTTCCCACGTGGGATCATTCCATGTTCCCAATTTATCATGCATAGTGAGATATTTTTGCGGTATAGGATGAGTGCCATAAACGACTTCAAGGCCATATTTTGTTTTGATAAAGTCATGAAAATACATGATATAAGGACATGGGGGATATCCCACAACTAGTCCGGTAGCAAGGTGTATTGCCTTCGCTCCGTTTCCCATCATTTCCTCCACAGCGTATTCAACATTGCCACCAGGACACCCATCACATGTAGTATACCCGACAACTTCAACTTCCATATCCTTGTACCGGCTGAAGGCGCCTTCTCTGTTCCGCAACGATCTGAAACATTTACCGCCTGCACACCTGCGGTAGCGGTCACAAATGATTATACCAATCTTTGTTTTCTCTTCCATGTCATCTCCTTTTATTAAAAAATGTAAGGCAATTTATTACCAATGTACTATCTACGATGATTAAACAAACAGAAAGCAGCAATAACGGATGCATGTGTTTATTCTATGTGGTTAACAAATGTAATCATTCTCTTTAAGATATCTTTTAATAGGTCATCTGGTAAAAGCCCCACCTTTGATAACCCACAATCGAAATCTTTTGCAAGCTCCTCTATTGTGAGCTCTATGTCTGCCTCTCTCTTATAGGTATCTATCATTTCCTTTCGAAAATCTTTGGCCTCCTTTTTAACTCTTTCACAAAACTCAATGCCCTCAGGTGGTGTGAGGGACCCAAAGTGTTCTAAGCAGATAATCTCTGCGCCCACGTTGCTGAGCTTGTTAATACTTTCCTGAAAATCATCATAATTCGAGCTGCCCATAGGCAGGATTCTTTCTTCTGTCAGGGACCCAATACTGTCAGAGGGAAAAAGGGCGTATTCTCTGGGGAAATAGGCAGCTATACTGCACACAGAATGTCCTGGAACATCAATGATCTGAAGTTTAACCCCATTTTCAAGATTAAGTTCCATCCCACCATTAATTATA
>DAOVDY010000120.1 GCA_030669265.1 Desulfobacteraceae bacterium
GTTGTGATTATAGATGTAACCTGAAAGGCAGCGCGCCTTAACGCATGACTTATGGAATAGTATATAGTCCCATAGATATTAAAGGTTACCAAAAGTATCAGAATAGCTAAGATAAGAAGAAAGACACGACACTCTGGATCCCTGCCGAATACCTTAAGATCTCCCTTTAAAAATTTGAAGTGGAGGGAAAAATTTATTCCAGCCAGGACCATAAAAAAGGTGATAACACCATCAAAATAGGCACTGTTATATTGAGCAATACTTCCATTTTGGGTACTAAATCCTCCGGTTGGCATGGTACAAAAGGCGTGACAGATAGAATCAAAAAGAGGCATCCCGCCTATAAATAAAAGTCCTATCTCAAGTACGGTGATAAATAGATACACCCTCCATAGGGTTTTAGCCGTCTCTGAGATGCGAGGTTGTAATTTATCCACTACCGGGCTTGGAATCTCAGCTTTATAAAGTTGCATCCCTCCCACTCCTAAAAAAGGGAGAATGGCAATAGAGAGCACAATGATTCCCATCCCTCCCATCCATTGGGTTTGGCTCCTCCAGAATAATATTCCCTTAGGAAGAGATTCAATGTTGGCAAGAATAGAGGCTCCAGTAGTAGTAAAACCAGATATGGATTCAAAGTAGGCATTTGTTAGGGTGCTAATTGAGCCGGAAAATAAAAAAGGCAAAGAGCCAAAAAAACCGGCAGTTAACCAACCAAAGGTAACAATTGCCATACTCTCTCTTTGGCTTATAGAGAGATAATTAATTTTCCCGATAAGAAAAAAAAGGGTAATGCCAGTGCCTGATGTGATAATGAAGGAATAGAGTAGAGGAAAGAAGCTTCCATCGGAATAGATGAGGGAGATGGTGAGAGGCGCAAGCATGGAAAGACCGAGGAAAAAATTAAGGATTCCGATCAGTCGGAAGATCTGACGAAAACGCATTAAAAGTATTCCAGTTTAACGGTAAATAATTTTTGAATCTTTGGTATAGCCCCTTTAAGGGCGAATATTATTAAATGATCATGGGGTTTGATCATATTATGTCCTCGAGGTATGATAACCTCTTTTCCTCTCACAATTGCACCAATAATGGCCTCTTTGGGAAATTTTACCTTGGATAAAGGAATATTGACAATATCAGAAGTCTCTAATGCCTCGAATTCTATGGCTTCCGCACCTTCTCCTTTGAGTGGGGCTACACATATCACCTTTCCTTTCCTAATGTACTGAAGGATTGCTCTAATTGCAGAGAGTCGTGGGCTTACAACTGTGTCAATTCCAATTGCAGAGATAAGAGGAATATAACTGAGGTTTCCTATTCTGGTTACCGTCTTTTTTGCACCGAGAGCCTTACCCAGTAAAGAAATGAGAACATTGTTTTCATCATCGCCAGTGATTACAACCATAATATCCACATCAGCTATATTCTCCTCCAAAAGGAACTCTCGGTCTGTGCCATCGCCATTTAAAACAACCACCTTTTTAAGCTTTTCCGCCAGCTCTAAACATCTCTGGCCATCTTTCTCGATTATCTTGGTATTAATAGTTGTAGCATCAAGTGATGTTGCCAAGGCAAGGCCAGTTTCACCGCCACCAACAATGATTATCCGCCCCAATCCTTCTTCTCTAACATTCATTAGACGGAAGATATTTGCGGTGTTTTCCTTGTGGATAACACAATATATCAAATCATTTGGTTGGATTCTATCCAGGCCACTTGGTATAATAACCTTCTCTCCCCTTACAATAACACCAACAAGGATTACATGCTCAAAATCAGTAAACGAGGAGAGCTTTCGTCCGACTAATGGAGAGTTATCTTTTATGGTTATACCAATGAGCTTGATTCTACCATCAGCAAAATCTATTACTTCAGATGCCTCTGGTACCTCTATAAGCCTGAGCATAGAGGAAACCATCTCAGACTGGGGATTAATAATCAGGTCAATATTTAGAAAATCCTGATCAAAGATCTCCCTGTGTTTCATATAATCTGAATTTTTTACCCGAGCTATCTTAGTGATATAATCAGTTAAATATTGGGCATAAAAGCAGGCAATTAAGTTTGATTCATCACTATCAGTAGCTGCCACGAGCATATCACTTTCCTTAATACCTGCCTCAATTAATACCGAAGGATTGGTGCCTGAGCCTAAAATAGCCTGGACGTCTATAACATTTTGAACCTCCCTGATTTTAATAGGATCTTTTTCAACTAAAACTACATCTTGATTTTCTTCTGATAGTCTCTGAGCAATATGAAAACCTACTTCCCCAGCGCCTATGATAATAATTTTCATTTCTTATTTCCTTAAATGTTTCTTTAAATTTAACTTTAACCATAAAAGACACTAAGGCACAAATAATTGAAAATTTACAATTGGAATTGGTGCCTTGGTGACTGCCTGAACAGTTACCTTTAAATAAAAACTATGTTGAGTTTTAAAAAAGCCCAACCCAAAAGTCAATATATAATAAATTTCCCTTTTTTAGACAAATTGGTTCATGTCTTGCTGAAATACTAAGGAGCAGAGTGATAAAATACCCCTTTCTGTAATAGAGAGGCAAATGGAACAACTGAGAGAAAAAAGGAAGGCATAATTAAAACAATTTTTGTTGGGTGGTATTTTCTTTTGTTTTTGGAGTAAAGCCAAAATGGCTGTAGGCCAGCTTGGTAGCCACTCTTCCTTTTGGCGTACGGTTTATGTAACCACTTTGGATCAAAAATGGTTCATAAACCTCTTCCAGTGTATCCTTTTCTTCAGACAGGGCAGCAGATAAGGTGTCAACCCCTATTGGACCACCGTCAAATTTTTCAATTATTGTCAGCATGATTTGTCTA
Organism: Desulfobacteraceae bacterium; assembly: GCA_030669265.1. Taxonomy (GTDB): domain Bacteria; phylum Desulfobacterota; class DSM-4660; order Desulfatiglandales; family B25-G16; genus B33-G16. Next base: position 2,845 of record DAOVDY010000120.1, read on the forward strand.
TCCATTTTGTCCAGACCCTTTCCATCCACCTCCAAAATGTCTAAAGCCCTTTCTGCCACTGAATGGGTAATCACCCCTTCAGCCTCAATCTGTGCATAATCTCTTACCCTCTTTAGTAACCTATTAGCTATTCTTGGTGTTCCCCTTGATCTTGTTGAAATCTCGAGGGCACCTTCTTTATCAAGCTGAATATCAAGAAGCTTTGCAGTCCTTGACACAATCTGCTCCAATTCCTCAGGCTTATAAAACTCCAAACGTGAAATAACGCCAAACCTGTCTCTTAAAGGAGGTGTGAGCAGGCCTGTTCGTGTAGTAGCACCAATCAAGGTGAAGGGCGGGATGGAGAGTTTCACTGTCCTGGCTGACGGTCCTTGGCCAATAATAATATCTAGTTTAAAATCCTCCAAAGCAGGGTAAAGTATTTCTTCCACCACATGATTCAGCCTATGGATTTCATCGATAAATAGAACATCTCTGGGCTCTAAGGATGTTAATATAGCTGCTAAATCACCTGGCCTATCTAAAACTGGCCCCGAGGTAGTTTTTATGTTTACGCCTAGTTCATTGGATATTATATGGGCTAGAGTCGTCTTTCCAAGACCAGGACTACCATGAAAGAGAACGTGATCTAAGGCCTCTAAACGGCCTTTTGCTGCCTCTATAAAGATCCTCAGATTTCTTTTCATATCCTCTTGCCCGATAAACATATCCAATGTAAATGGTCTGAGGCTGACTTCGGTTTGGCCTTCATCTACCTTAAGTTTTGGATCTGTAATTCCTTCTTCCATGATTAATAAATAAATATCCGCTGATAGTTGATTCGCCGCAGGCGGATTTGGTTGTTTATCGTTTTTTTCTCAAAAGTTTTCTTTTGTCTGCAGACAACATCCAACGGGCATTAGAGTTTTTTATCTCTCACTTTAAGAGAACTTCCGCTTGCCATATTCCTTAAGACCTCTTTCAGTAATGTGTCAAGGTTTATATCATTATCATTGCGTAAAACATTCTCTATAACGATCTTGGCAGACCTACTCGGGTAGCCAAGATTGATAAGTGCTGATAAGGCATCATCAAAAATCTCTTTATTCCTTATTTGCACCTTCTCCCTTGGAAGTACCTCTCTACCTTCGAAAATGTCAGACACCTTTTCTTTTAACTCTAAGGTTATCCTCTGAGATGTCTTTTTACCAACACCCGGAATAGCAGAGATCCTTTCAGAATCAGCACTCATAATGGCACTGAGGAGTTCCTCAATCCCGATACCTGAAAGAATGTTTAAAGACAATTTAGGACCGATCCCAGATACAGAGATCAGCAGCAAGAAAATTTCTTTTTCTGTCTTTGTCTGAAAGCCAAATAGTTGAAGCATATCTTCCCGGACATGTGTGTAAACATGAAGACTTATCTTTTCCATCTCATCCGGGAGTTGATAGAATGTGGATAAAGGAATATTAATATGATAGCCAACACCGGCTGTATCTATTACTACCGACTGAGGGCTTTTACTAAATAGTATTCCAGTTAGATGAGCTATCATGTAATAGTGCCTAA
>DAOVDY010000054.1 GCA_030669265.1 Desulfobacteraceae bacterium
GCCCTTGCAATTCAACTGGAATGTATGGAAGGACAAGGGAGATAGGCCTATGTTTTGTGGCCTCTTCGAGTTCCCCCTCAAGTTCTCTGAGATCCCTCTGTTTTAGTCTATGAAATGTTGCTATTTCACCATTTTGAAAAAAATCTGACATTGTTTCTCCCTCCAATCTCCCAAAAATATATCCTGTTTAACAAAAGTGGATCAAAAATCAAAGAATACCGGGAGTTAATAGTTGAGTGGTTTAATTGATTTAATAACTTTAGTAACTTTAAACTTTAATTGCTTTAGTTATCATTGCTCTTAGTGGAATCAAAGTTATAACCGGCCTTTTTATAATTCTCTAAGGCCCTCTCTTTAAGAAGGTTGTCTTTTGTTTTATGAGAATATTTATCAGCTAACTCTGCGGCATGACTATACAGGCCTGCATTTTCATACTCGGTTATCTTTTTTTCTGTACTGCTATGTTCTGGTGATGGATCAATAACTGCAGCATGACACCATGAAATAATCTTTTTAACTCTTTTGCCACAATTTGGACAATGAGAAAGGGGTTTTTCATCAACACTCTGGATATACTCAAATACTTCTCTGCACATCATGCACCCTTCTTTAGGAATCTCCGCGTGGTATTCGTAAATAGGCATAGAATCGACACTCTTTATACTAAAATGATGTAATATCTAAAAATTCCTATAATTCATTGAAATTAAAAATTATTTAGGGGCAACATATTTATTCTATTTGTATTAGATCCAATCTTACTAAGTTTTTTTACCACAAAAGGTCATAATAGTCTACTTTCTATAAAAATAGCTTACGATAACTCAAAATACATGACATTAACAATCACATTACAGGATTGACATTTTTAGTTTACAGATTTATATATAAAAACCTTTTGTATCTGTTCACGGGTTCACGGTTCAGAGGTTCAAAGTTGACCAAAAATTTAAACCGTGCATAACTACCATAGCCTTTTATGATCTGAATGATAATGCCTGACTCACCAACGCTGGCAGTTATGGTTTCATTAAGCACTTCCCAGCCTATGAGCAAGATCAAAGAAAGAAAGGTAACCCGACTCGGCTGAGCTCGTCGCAGGCTGAACATTGAACCTTTTTCAACCGTGAACGGTTACAGCCTTTTTTATCTACCCATTTAAGTGAAAGGTTTTTATTGACTTTGATCTACGGTTACGGTAATTTAAAATTATTCTGAAATATTGGAGGGTTAGAATGTATGCGGTCATCCAAACAGGCGGCAAACAATATAAGGTAAAGCCAGGCGAAGAAGTTAGAGTTGAAAAATTGGATGGTAAGGTGGGAGATGAGGTCTATTTTGATGATGTGCTGCTTGTCTCTAAAGAGGATAAGGTAACTGTTGGGAGTCCTGTTTTGGAAAATGCCAGGGTGGCAGCCAAGATTACCAGGCATGGCAGGGGACCAAAGATAGTAGTATTTAAATATAAAAGAAGGAAGGGATACAGGAAGAAACAGGGCCACAGGCAAGATTTCACAGGAGTAAAAATAACCGAGATTGAGGCTTAGATTTTCTTGATAAATACTCATTTCTAGTTACCGGTTAATAAAACGTCTAACGAGAAATGAGAAAAGGAGACAACAATGGCACACAAAAAAGCAGGTGGTAGCTCCAGGAATGGCAGAGATAGCGCGGGAAAGAGACTGGGTGTAAAAAAATTTGGCAGCCAGCTTGTTAAAGCCGGCTCAATCATTGTGAGGCAAAGGGGAACGAGTATCCATCCAGGAAATAATGTCGGCCTTGGAAGAGACTACACGCTTTTTGCAAAAATCAATGGAATAGTTACCTTTGAACGATTGGGTAAATCCAGAAAACAAGTAAGTGTTTATACCCCTTAAAAATTAGTCAGTAGTCCGTTGTTTGTTGTCTGTTGCAACGGACTATAAACAATGGACAACAAACAAATATATGGGATTTATTGACGAGGCCGAGATCACCGTCAAATCAGGTGATGGGGGGGCTGGTTGTGTAAGCTTTCGGAAAGAGAGATTTGTATCAAAAGGGGGGCCTGATGGTGGGGATGGAGGAAAGGGTGGAAATGTTCTGATCAAGGCCACAAAAAGACTCTATTCCTTATATGATTTTAGCTCCAGGCGTTATTTTAAGGCCAAAAATGGCAAGCCTGGGAGAGGTAAAAACAGGTCAGGGACAAAAGGCAGGAGTATCGAAATCCTGGCCCCTATAGGAATTATAGTAAAAGACGGGGAAACAGGAGAACTGCTCGCAGACTTAGTTCACGATAACCAACAGATAGTATTAGTGAAGGGCGGAGAAGGTGGTAAAGGGAATAAACACTTTACTACCTCAACAAACAGAGCTCCCAGATTTGCCCAAGAGGGTCAACAGGGAAAAGAAAAAAGACTTAAACTGGAACTCAAACTCATTGCTGATATAGGTATTATAGGTTTACCCAATGTTGGCAAATCTACCCTTTTATCGCACCTTTCTAATGCACATCCTCAAATAGCCGACTATCCATTTACCACTCTTGCCCCTAATTTAGGGGTCCTTACTTTTGACGACGAACAATCCATTACTATTGCTGATATCCCAGGCTTGGTAGAAGGTGCCAGCAATGGCAGAGGTTTAGGGCATAGATTTTTACAGCATATTGAGCGGACCGGGCTTCTTTTGCATATGCTGGATATATATCACCCAAGTTCTGGAGACATTTTAAAAGATTTTTTTATAGTACAAGAGGAATTAAAACTATCCCATCCATCCCTGATGAAAAAGAATCAGGTGATTGTCCTAAACAAGATTGACCTAAAGCCAATCAACAGCAAAGGTATCAAAAAGATTTGTCATTCCTTTAATGACCTAGGCTACGAGTGCCTGGCAATCTCTGCCCTTGCTGGACAAGGATTAGAGGACCTCAAACAATTACTAAAAAATAAAGCTCTTTCGTAAAAAAGTGCCTAAAGTTTAACACAACAAGCCCAACAGACACGGCAAACACAAAGAACACAATTTATGAAAAATTCAAGGAAAAGTATACTGCAACATGTCAAGAGGGTAGTTGTAAAAATTGGAAGTGGTGTGCTTACAAAAAAAGATGGATTAAACCTGGGTTTGATAAACGCCTTGAGTGAAGATATCTGTTACCTTATGGAAAAAAGGGGGCTCGAGATTATCCTTGTATCTTCAGGTGCCATTGCCTCTGGCCTAAAAAAGATGGGGCTTTCTCAAAGACCACAATCCATTTCTCAACAGCAAGCACTTGCAGCAGTAGGTCAAAGCTCTTTGATGCTTGCTTATGAACAGGTTTTCAGAAGTCACGGCCGTAAAGTGGCTCAGATATTAGTTACCAGAGATGACCTCACTAACAGGAAGAGATACCTAAATACTCGAAATACCCTTTTTACCCTTCTCAATTGGAAGGTTATCCCAATCATTAACGAAAACGATACCGTCGTAGTCGATGAGATAAAATTCGGTGATAACGATAATCTTAGTGCCATGATAGCCAATCTTACAAGCGCTCACCTCGTTATCAACTTAACCACTATTGATGGGCTTTTTGATGATGACCCGAGGCTGAATAGCAATGCACACCTCATTTCTTTGGTCGAAAAGGTAACAAGCAAGATAGAAAAAAAAGCAAGCTCCATTCCAGGTGCCTTAGGAAAAGGTGGCATGGGAAGCAAGGTAAAAGCAGCCAAGGACGTAGCCATATGTGGGATTCCGACTATTATTAGCAATGGTTTAAAAAAGAACATAATGAGGAAAATCTTTCAAGGGGAGGAAGAGGGAACTCTCTTTTTACCTCAACCTACCCCGATGCGGAGTCGTAAGCACTGGATTGCCTTTACAAAATCCCCAAAAGGAAGGATAATGGTAGACAGGGGCGCAGAAGATGCCTTGATAAAGAATGGAAAAAGCTTACTCCCTTCAGGAATACTTGCTGTTTATGGAAAATTTAACCTTGGCAATTCTGTAATGATAATCAATAGGGAGGAAAAAAGCCTTGCAGTTGGCCTTGTCAATTATCATTCAACAGATGTGGAAAAGATTATGGGACAAAAAAGTTCTAGCATAGAAAAGATCTTAGGATATAAACATTATGATGAAGTGGTTCATAAAGATAATCTCGTTTTAATGAATAATCTTTAGAGGATATGCACGGTATGGACCTTAATACAATGATACAGGCTATGGCAAAAGATGCCAAGCAATCTGCCAGACTTTTAAGGGTTGCTAAACGAGCAGAAAAGGATGCTGCCTTAGCATTTATGGCAGAGCGAATTCTCTCCAATAAAGAGGAGATAATTAGGATAAATACAAAGGATATCACATTAGCCAGGGAAAAGGGGTTAAATCCAGCAATGATAGATAGATTAACCCTCGATGAAAAAACAATTTCCTCAATGATTCATGGATTACAGGAAGTTGCCGCCCTCCCTGATCCAATTGGTGAGGTAACAGGTATGTGGAAAAGGCCAAATGGATTACAGGTCGGCCAGATCAGGATCCCGCTGGGAGTAATAGGCTTTATTTATGAATCCAGGCCTAATGTAACGGTTGATGCAGCTGCCCTGTGCCTCAAATCAGGTAATGCAGTGTTACTAAAAGGAGGATCTGAGGCTATACACTCTAATTTAATCCTGAACGAAATTGTATCAGAGGCATTGAAAAAAGCTAATTTGCCAGAAAAATCGATTCAGGTAATCCCTTTTAAAGAACATGAGGCAGTTGGTATTCTTTTGAGTATGGATGAGTACGTGGATATAATTATTCCCAGGGGTGGCGAGGGTCTTATTTCCTTTGTAGCTGAAAATTCAAAAATCCCAGTATTAAAGCACTTTAAAGGTGTCTGCCATGTCTATGTAGATGAATTTGCTGATTTACAGATGGCTCGAGAGATATGTTTTAATGCCAAGGTACAACGACCTGGTGTCTGCAATGCGATGGAAACAATGCTGGTACATAAAAATGTAGCCTCCTCTTTTTTGCCAGGCATGATAGAAGATTTCACCAGTGCAGGTGTTGAAATAAGGGCTTGTGAGAATACGCTCAGACTAATTCCTAATCTTATCTTGGCAAAGGATAGTGATTGGCCAGCCGAGTACTTAGACCTTATCCTGACGGTCAAGATTGTTGAGGACATGGATGAAGCAATGGATCATATTGAAAGATACGGCTCTCATCATACTGAGTCAATTGTTACAAATGACTATGGGAGATCGAAAGAATTTCTGGAAAAGGTAGATGCCTCGGTTGTACTGATAAATGCCTCTACTCGATTTAATGATGGCTTTGAGCTTGGTTTAGGTGCAGAGATCGGGATCAACACATCTAAATTGCATGCTTACGGACCAATGAGTCTCAAGGAGTTGACTACCACAAAATTCATAGTATATGGATCTGGACAGGTAAGAACGTGAAATTAGGTATCCTGGGAGGGACCTTTAATCCGATTCATTCAGGTCACCTTAGGGTGGCTGAGGAGATAGGCGAAGAGTTAGGATTAAACAAGGTCTATATAATACCATCTGGTTTACCACCACATAAGGAACAATACCCCCTCGCTGATTTCTCTCATCGTCTTGAGATGGCAAGACTGGCAAGTAAAATCTCTCCTATGCTTGAGGTGTGGGATATTGAGGGAAAAAGGCCTGGTTTATCCTACTCCATAGAAACACTAAAATTATTCCACTCCTATTTTGGATCTAACCTTAAACTATTTTTTATAATCGGAACAGATGCCTTTATAGAAATAAAGACCTGGAAGGAATATCAAAATCTCTTCAATTTTACCTCTTTTGTTGTTATTAATAGGCCAGGTCATAATAAAGAAAAGTTTCCCGAATTTCTTGACTCTCTTAATGTTGGATTTATATGGGACCAGAAAAGAAAATGCTTTTGCCATCCATCGGGAAATTTGTTGCTTAAAAAAGATACAACATTGATGGATATATCAGCGACTCGAATCAGGGAAATGGTTGCCAAGAAAAAATCTATTCGCTTTCTTGTACCGGAGGCAGTAAGAGAATATATAGAAAAGGTAGGTTTGTACCTAATTAATGAATCCTCTCGATAAGGC
>DAOVDY010000207.1 GCA_030669265.1 Desulfobacteraceae bacterium
GCACCGATTTCAGAGGATGAGAGAGGTGAGGCAGAACTAACGCATTTAAATCTGCAGCCCCGAGGCGGTGAAGGCCCTTGAAAACAAAAGGGAGTAGAGAGCCATCCCTTTCTGTAACCAGCATCTCCTTTAGTCCGGGAATATATGAGCCATCTCCCGACCCACCTGCAGCGATTACACCTGCCTTTCTTTCAGATTCATCATTTGAACCCAACCAGGTATCAATTATCTGTTTGTGTTTATGCGGTGCCTGGTTATAGAGACCAATCACCGCATAGGCCTTCACTTCAGGATATTTACTGTTTATGTAGACTTCTGTGTTAAAACCGGCAGAAATTTCAGGGGCAAGTCGGTTAGCAGCCTGAATGATAGCAACCATTAAATCCGGCTTTTCAGGATCACGCAATTCCTTTAGCGCCTGAATAGCCGCCTCCCCGGCTTGGGGAGAAAGTAGTTCCAAAAGGCCAATCTGGGTGTTATCATCCTGATCCTTAAGACTGGTAAGGATATGGGTATCGAGATCTTCCACCTGCAGCGACTGCAGGAGATGGGCATACCACAGGCAGTCGCCCCCACGAGCCGATAAAAGTACTTGGATTAACTGAGACTGAATCTTTTTGTCCTTGAAGACATGGCCCACATCTTCCTCTTCCATAGACTTCAGATCCAGCATATCCCTGGAGATCAAATCAGATAAAATTTTTGAATACCCCCTCTTAAGGATAATAGTTGCAGCAATCCAGCTTCCTGCAAATAAAAATGCCACAAGGGAAAGATACCTGGGGTGGGCGAATCCTTCAGAGAGTATGATAAAGCCCGAGCCTGTAAGGATTCCAATCCGCACCACAGTTCCCCTCAAAAACGGCATAATCACAGTACGTTTAGATTTGGGAAACAAGCCCATCAAAACGGCCCTTGCAGGGTTGTTCATTGTGGTCCTTAGGACATTTGTGGATATCCTTGCGTACATGGCCGAAAAAAGATCAAACCGCAATAAAAAGGCAATGAATGCGAGCACATAATTAAATGGATGAAACATAAGGGCAACAGGCAGACCCAAGCGGCCATATATCCTTCCGACAAACAGAAGAATAATCAGACTAATGATATTCAATACACCCCGGAAGTACCCAAAAAATTTGATCATTCCACCTTCAGTGGCAAATGTCTGATCGATGGCGAAGTTGAACTGATAATTCAGGATGGGGATAACCACGTTGGACATAAGTGTTAACATAATGAGGATCTTTAAGAGCTTAGACTCTTTAATGAGGGGCAAGACCTTTTTGATTTCCTCTATGATTGAAGTTCGAGATCTCTCTTTTTTAGCCTTTTTACTAGAGAGCAAGAGGGTAGGGAAGCGAGTACCCATCCTTTTCACCGCCATGGCACCCATCATAGTGATACCCAGATAGGCCAACATCAGGTTATCCAGAGATATAACCCTTGCCAAAAAAGGGGTCGCGAAACTGCCGATTGCCCCTCCAAGAACTCCGCCGGCTGTTATAAGTGGAAATAGGCGTTTGGACTGTCTCGTGTTAAAAAGATCATTGACAAGGTTCCAGAAGACCAATGCGAGCAGAATCTCATATTGAGCCTTCAAGACAAATAGCACGGGATAAAGGAGATCGAAACCGAAAGGTATGACAAACCGGAGTCCCGCCACCGAGCTTCCAAAAGCCAGGAGCATATATGTTAAAAGACGGCTTCCTGGCAGTTTACCCATTAGTCCGGTCATAAACCCCATAATGAAAAAAGTGGATATGGAGTTGACCACGTAAACAATAGGCAGGTACTCGACGCCATACCTTTTAAGAAAGGCGGTCTCTGCAAAATTATTGAGAAGGATGGTAGAGTTACGGATCAGGAAAAGGAGAAGTGCGGACCAGAGAAATAGCCCTATTTCATCTTCGTAAACCTTGAGCCATTTGCCCAATAGTCTTAACATTGATGACCTCTAAGTTCGAGATTATTTCCGGGATAAATGATCTCAACCTTTGTAGTCCACGATACAGTCTATTCACCTGCCTTCTTCGCTATAGATCTGATCAGGTACTTTCTTCCCAACAAGCCTGAAACCTGTCGTTTGATACCTGCTGCTGGGGTGACTACAATTTCGATTGGCAGAGCGGCATGAATATCCATATAAAAACCAGCTTCCTCCCCGACGCACTCGCATGGTTCCTGAATCAGGCCCAAGAGGGTCTATTTTTGCATTTATCGCATAATCTCCATACCAATTCTGACACCATTCCCAGACATTACCGTGCATGTCATATAGCCCCCAGGCATTGGGAGGGTAGCTCTTCACTGGGGCCGGCTGATCAATGGTCAATTCTCTTGATCTTATATAATCAAGGCATTCTTTCGATTTTAAGCTGTTATTACTATACATGGCCATTCCACAATCAATGGTGTTCCCCCAGCTATAGGCAGTGGAGCAACCTGCCCTACACGCATACTCCCATTCTGCCTCGGTGGGAAGTCGATACGACCATTCACTTAGGGCATTTAACTTTCTTATGAAATCCATGCAATCGTGCCAGGAGACCTTCACTACCGGCATATTACCTGCCCCCTTACGCCGTCCAAAAAGTTTCCTTCCCATGAGGGCCCTCCACTGTTCTAAAGTTACTTCAGTAGCCTGTATGTAAAAGGGTTCACTGAAGGTTACTTGATGCTGCAATTCATCCTTATTTCGATAAGGTTCACCCGGTGGACTCCCAATAATGAAGGTACCTGCGGGAATTAAGACAAATTCCATGCCCAGAGAATTGCGGAAGGCCTTTTCAAAAGCCAGAATCGGGGAAGCAGGAAAGGTATTCAGTATGAGAATGATGAAGAGCAGGATGAATATCTTTCCCGATTTTTTTAGTGTGTTTTCCATGACTATACTTCCCTCTTTATCAATAGAATCTCTATCTTCCAGATTTAAAGACTTTAGTAAAGAATCCACGCCAAGAGGACGTGGTTTTTCAAAACTCAGTAAATTTCATAGTGGTTATTCATAAGTTTGATAATTTAGTCCTTTATTAACATATCAGGAAAAACCCTGGAGCGAAAGAACAAAAAAGTGGCAAATCTGCCTGCAACCGAATTTGTTAAACCATTTAGAATTTTATTATAAGCCATTGTTTTTAATTTGACATGTAGTTACCCTTTTGTCATAAGTTGCAACTTAAATAATCTTTT
>DAOVDY010000254.1 GCA_030669265.1 Desulfobacteraceae bacterium
ATTTGAGAAGGGAAAGGAGGTGAGGTTACAAGGAGGGGGAATTATATTTAATCTTAACAATAAAAGGAGGTAACTATGGAAACTAGCACTTATAAGATTATCGAGCTTGTGGGGACCAGTCCGAATTCATGGGAAGATGCTGCAAAAAATGCTGTTGATACAGCCTCAAAAAGTCTTAAGGACTTAAGAATTGCAGAAATTACTAAGCTGGATCTAACCATTGAAGATGGTAAGGTCGTAGGCTATAGAACCAGGATTAACGTCTCATTTAAATATCATTTATAGAGGTAGTTCTTTTCTTAATTAAACGGCCAGAGAAATTTTTTCTCTGGCCGTTTAATTATACATTTATGTTTCTTTTCTTCCCTGTGATAACGCTCTTATCCTTCTCTTCCACCTACAACAATGTGGGGGATCCTTAAAGTAGGCTGAGCATCAGAAACAGGCACTCCCTGTGCATCTTTACCGCAGGTGCCCATTCCAAAACCTAAATCGGTTCCAATCATATCGATTTCCCTCATTACTCTCGGCCCATTACCAATTAATGTTGCACCTCTCACCATGTCACCTATCTGCCCGTTTTCTAAAAGGTACCCCTCGCTTATATCAAAAACAAAATTCCCATTTACCGTATCCACCTGTCCACCCCCCATCTTGAGCACCAGAAGGCCTTTATCAACGGAGCTAATTATATCATGTGGATCTGATTTTCCAGAGACAATAAGTGTATTCGTCATTCTCGGAATTGGAGAGAACCGGTACGATTCTCTTCGGCCATTACCTGTTGATTGAACACCATCTTTCATAGCCGTCAATCTATCATACATGTAGCGTTTCAATACGCCATTTTCAACAAGTACAGTCTTCTGCCCTTCTATTCCCTCATCATCGTAGAAAAACGAGCCTCTTGCAAAGTCAATCGTTGCATCGTCAATAATCGAAATCTCTTTTGAGGCTACCATCTCATTTATCTTCCCCGAATACACAGAAAGTCCTTCCCGGGCAAGATCTGCCTCAAGCCCATGTCCGACCGCTTCATGTATCATTGTTCCTCCTGCACTGCTTGAGAGAACAACAGACATTGGGCCAGAAGGGGCCTCTCTTGCATGAATTAAATTGACAGCCCGCGTTGCCGCTTTTAACGCGATATCCTCTACCCTCTCTTTTGATAAAAGCTAAATCCTCTTGCTTCTGCAACAGGTTCATAGCCAGTTTGTATAATATCTCCCTCTCGAGCAACCACATGAACTAAGAAAAGAGTTGATACCCTCTCTTCACTTGTTGCCTCACCAGCTGTATTTGCCGTAAAAACCTTTTGAACCTTGGCTGAATAAACTACTCTCACCTGTTTAACGCACTGATCAACACTCCGTGCGACCTTATTAGCAAAATGTAATAAATCAGTCTCTTCTTTTACCAAAATTTCCTTAGGGTCTCTAATGATATTGAACCTTTTGGGGTAAGGTGAGAAAGACCACGTTTTGGGGGAAAAAGCAGATTTTCCATCCAAAACTGTCTTCATCTCTTGAGAGAGGGAAAAAACAGCGCTCTTTTTTAATTCATTCGTATAGGCATAAATTGTTTTTAGATCCTTTATAGCCCTTAATCCAACACCAATATCATTGCCACCAATAACCTTTTCCAATTTATTATCTTCTAAAACAATACTTTTAATCTCTACATCTTCTGCAAAAATATCTGCAAAAGAGGCTCCTTTTTTCATAACTGGCCTAAATATCTTGTTGAGATCCCAATCCTTAACCATAGCTTCCCTCTTTTTTGACCCCGATCGGGTCTACAGTACATTCAAGTATTCTCCCTTTTTTAGTGCCTTTCAATATGCAAGACCATATTTCTCTTAATCTATGTATAGTATCAATCTCGCCAAGGGCCCAGACAGTACCGCCACCTCCTGCACCTGTAAATCTGGCACCACATCCAGCTTTTTCAGACTCCTCAATAAGTCGTGTAATTATTGGCGTGAATGCCTCAGGGGTTAGTTTCTTCCTTATCGCAACCTCGTTTATTAACTCTTGAGCTCCATTGTTCCACCTTCGCTCTTTTATATGCAAGGCAAACCGATTGACAATTCTATTCACTTCAATCCATCCAGACCTTGTCTCTCCTCCTAAAAATTTTTCTATCCACAATCTGTTTATCCTGGCTGACAGATGTCTTCTCCCGCTATAGGCTACAAGGATCCTTTTTGATATTTCCTTTTGCCCATTCTCATCAAGAATAGATTCTCTTTTAAATGCTCTTTCTCTCTGAGAGTAATTCCAGGACCACTTATTCACACCACCAAAAACCGCTGCTCCCTGATCCTGCAACCCACACATCCCTCCATTTACTGCATCCTCTAAATGATATGCAAGATGGAGAATGTCCTCTTTGCTAATCTCATTTTCGCTCAACAAACGTTTTACCACAGAAAATGCCTTCATGGTTGCGACCGCAGCTGTACTCGATCCTCCAAGACCGGCATTAACAGGAGAAGTTGATCGTATTTCTATCTCCAATCCGTGAAACCGAAAAAAAGATGCGATGGCAAAAAAGAGGCCAAATTGTGAATTAAAGGGGGCTTTATCAAGTGGGTATGCCTCCTGTGTATCAAAATTATCTGAAGATATTCGGACCCACCCTGATTTGTAAGGCAAGAGAGTCACATACGTTCTTAGGTTTATCGCCAGATTTACCGTTACAGGGTCCA